>JAZSBE010000025.1:0-39471 GCA_045602215.1 Eubacteriales bacterium
TGCCACTCCTTATTGCTCGCTTGCTCTGCCACAGGCAGCGCTCGCAAACGTCCCCACTTGAGTACTTCTCCGTATAAAAGTATGAAATTGTTTGGAAAAGTCCCCGCTTGGGTGCTTCTCCGTATAAAATCCAACTTTGATATTATATCACAGTTTTTTGGAAATTGCAATACCTTTTCTAAAGAAAAAGCTTCTTTTTTTCAAAAAAGTGACGCTCTGAGTGCATCAGAACGTCACTTTTTCATTTATTGCTTCACCGAGAATTGATAGATGGTGGTATGCTCGTAGGTCTCGCCCGGCTCGAGGATCACGTTGGTGAATCTCGGGTGGTTGACTGCATCGGGCATTTTCTGCGTTTCGAGGCAGAATGCCCCCTGCTTCATTTGCGGATAGCCGCCCTTGAGAGGATGCTCGGGATTGCCCAGGAAGTTGCCCGTGTAAAGCTGCACGCAGGGCTGATTGGTGAACATCTTCATGATTCTCTGCGAATTTGGCTCGTAAACCTCTACGCGGAGCACAGGCTCCTTGGTCTCGCCGCCCGTAAAGCACATACAATGGTCGTATCCTGCGGCGATCGCGAGGTCCTCATTCTCCTCGTAAAAGTCTTTTCCGATGGTCTTGGGCTCACGGAAATCAAAGGGCGTGCCCTTGACCGAGCGGATCTCGCCCGTGGGAATGAGCTTGCTGTTGAGGGGGAGATATGCGTTCGCATCCATCTGGAGCACGTGATCCAACACCTTGCCCGATGCATAACCGCCGAGATTGAAGTAGACGTGGTTGGTCATGCTCACGGGCGTGCGGCGGTCGGTAGTCGCCTGATAGTGAATGGAAAGCGCATTGGAGACGAGAAGCGCATACGTCACGGTGACGTCCACGTTTCCCGGATAGTTCTCTTCCCCATCGGGAGAATGGAGGGTCAGAATCAGCTTGGGCTCGTCGCCGTCCACTGCCTTGACGTTCCAGACGCGGTGAGAATATCCCACCTTTCCTCCGTGCAGGGAGTTTGGTCCGTCGTTGATATCGAGTCGGTATTCCACGCCGTCCAGCGTGAATCGTCCCTTTGCAATGCGGTTTGAGGTTCTGCCGATCAACGCGCCGAGATAGCCGTCGCCCAGAACGTAATCTCTGAGTGAATCGTAGCCTGCGACCACGTTGGAGTGTCTGCCAAGCTTATCGGGCACGCAGATCTCGGTGATCGCGCCACCAAACTCACAGATGGTGACGGTCATGCCCGACTGATTTTTCATGGTGTAGCAGTGGACGTCCTGTCCTCCGTCAAGAGAACCGAAATACTGTTTGGTAATCATACGCGCGCTCCGTCAGTCTTCGTATCCGTTGGGGTTCTTCTTCTGCCAGTTTGCAAGGTCACGGCACATATCCTCGATATTGTACTCTGCCTGCCAGCCAAGCACCTCGTACGCCTTCTTGGGGTCGGCGTAGCAGGTTGCGATATCACCGGGGCGGCGGTCAACGATCTTGTAGTTGACGGTCAGCCCCGACGCCTTCTCGTACGCCTTCACGATCTCAAGAACCGAGTATCCCGTTCCCGTTCCGACGTTGAAATGCTCAACGCCCGTGATCTTCTCCGCGCGCTCGAGCGCCTTGATGTGCGCCTTTGCAAGGTCCACAACGTGGATGTAGTCTCTCACGCCCGTGCCGTCCTTGGTGTCATAGTCGCCGCCAAAAACCGACAGGAACGGAAGCTGACCTGCCGCAACCTTTGCAACGTAAGGCAGGAGGTTGTTGGGGATTCCTCGGGGATTCTCACCGATCATGCCGCTCTTGTGCGCGCCGATGGGATTGAAATAGCGCAGAATGGACGCGCTCCAAGCGTTATCGGACACCCAAACGTCCTTGAGGATTCGCTCGATCATGAGCTTGGTCTCGCCGTAGGGGTTGGTGGTGGAGAGTGGGAAATCCTCCGAGATCGGCACCGTCTTGGGCATACCGTAAACGGTTGCGGAGGAGCTGAATACGATTCTCTTTGCATCGTACTTGGAAAGCAGCTCCACGAGGTTGAGGGTGCTGACGAGGTTGTTGTAGTAATATCTTCCGGGCTGGGCTACCGACTCGCCGACCGCCTTCAGTCCTGCGAAGTGGATCGCGCCGTCAATGTCGGGGTTCTCCACGAATACCTTCTCCAGAGCCGCCTTGTCGCAAAGGTCAACCTCGTAGGAGCGGAACTTCTTTCCCGTGATCTCGCTGATGCGATCAAGTGCCTTGGGAGAGCTGTTGATGTAGTTATCTGCTACGATGATATCGTAGCCTGCGTTCAAAAGTTCGACTGCGGTGTGCGATCCGATATAGCCTGCGCCGCCGGTTACCAAAATTGCCATGGTTTGATGTCCTCTCTTATGTATGATTTTCTTGTTTTTCGATCAATCTGCCCAAAGATCGGCGGGGTACTCCCCTGCCTCGACCAGCTTTCTGATCGCCTCTTTGACCCTCGGCTTATCCTCGGAATAGGTCACACCGTACCAGCGCGACTGCGTGGGATAGACGCGAACATCGCAGATTCCTGCGGCCTTCTGCTCCTGAACCGCTGTCGGGAGATAAAACTCGGATTTGAGGGGATTTGCCGTGTTCTTTGTGCAAAAATCGCGAATCTGCTCCTCAAGCGTTCCGAAAATATCGGGCGTGAAGCCCCAGCAGTTCATGGAAACAACGGTGTCGAAATCAATCTCCACCCAAGTCTCGCCATCCTCTGCAAGATATGCCGCGCAGGTTTCCCGCTTCTCGATTTTGGTTCGCTCAACAACCTCGGTCAAAAGTCCGTCCTCCTCAACCTCGCATACACCTCTGGAGACGGTTCCGTTCTCGGTCAAGGTGTTTCCGACGCGGAAGCCGACCATGCAGTGATGCGCGATCTGATCCGAGAGATCGGGCTTTGCAAGATGCTTTGCAAGCTGATAGAAGGTCTCTCTGCCGTAGAAATCATCGGCATTGATGACCGCAAAATTATCCTTAATGACCTCACGCGCGCAATAAACTGCGTGCGCCGTTCCCCACGGCTTGGTTCTGCCCTCGGGAACCGTCAGTCCTGCAGGTAGATTCTCCACCGCCTGAAAGACGTAAGAAACGTCGATCTTCTCGGCGATGCGGTTTCCGACCGTTTCGCGGAAGAGCTCAAGATTTTCCTCCTTGATGATGAAAACCACACGGTCAAATCCTGCCTTGATGGCATCGTAAATGGAAAAATCAATGATGAAATTTCCCGCATCGGTCATGGGATCCAGTTGCTTGAGGCCTCCGTATCGGGAACCCATTCCCGCAGCCAAAATCAACAGCGTCATATCTGCCATTCTCCTTTAATTCATTATCTCTTATCATTATACACGAAACAGACAGAAAAGTAAAGAGGTATATGTAATTTTCTCGACTTATTTTGGAAAATAAAAACGCGAATAACGTCTGAAAAAAAGATTGACAAGCGAAAAGAAATCTGTTATAATTGTATCAAATGAGACAAATGGAGGGATCTATGTTATCTCGAACAGAAGAAAACACGCTTCTATCTCACCCCTTGTTTGAAAAGGTGCCAAGAGAGTGGATTCTCGAAGCGCTAAAGGCGACCGAAGGCTGTGTCGCATCCTACAAAAACGAAGAACCGCTCCCGTCCTGCGACCGTATCGGATTTGTGCTGGCAGGAAAAGCAAGCGTTCACACGACCGATCCGAGCAGACGGGCGCTCCTGCGGATTCTTGGCAAGGGAGATCTGTTTGGACTTGCCGCAATCTTTTCCGACGAGCCCGAGATGAGCAGGATCTACGCCGACGGCGTGTGCAAATGCGTATTCTTTTCCAGGGAATCGGTTTCGCGCTTGCTCGAAAGGAGCGATGACTTTCGTCGCAATTATATCGGCTTTCTCAGCAATCGAATCCGCTTTCTCAATCGAAAGATCGCCTATCTGACGGCAGGAAGCGCTGAGCGGCGGCTGGCGCTCTATCTCCTCTCCTTTGAAGAGCCGGAGATCCTGCTGAACGATTCCATCAGCGCGCTTTCGGATCTCCTGAATCTTGGTCGAGCCTCCCTCTACCGCGCGTTTGACAAGCTCTGCGAGGATGGATATCTCCTCAAAGATGGCAAACAGCTCACCCTGCTCAACCCCGAAGCAATGCTTCATGCTTATCAATAATTTTTTCAAAGAAAGGAACTCTACTATGAAAACCCGTATTCTTTCCCTGCTCTTCGCGCTCACGCTTCTCTTTTCTCTCGTATCCTGTAACGTAACGGATATCTTTCACAAAAAAGACAACGGCGATCCTGCTCCTGACGCGCCCGTCAACGTTCGCGTTTACACCCTCAACGGCACCACAGGCTTTGGAATGGCAAAGCTGATGGAGGATGCCGCGGCAGGTGCTTTTACCACCGAAACCTACGAGTTTTCGGTAAAAACTGACGCCTCCGAGGTGCTGACCGCGCTTGCCAACGGCTCGGTTGACATTGCCGCTCTCCCCACCAACGCCGCGTCCGTAGCCTACAACAGAACGCAGGGCAAGGTAAAGATGCTGGCGATCAATACGCTGGGCTGTCTCTTCCTCTTGAACCGCACTGAGAATGCGGTTGCGTCGGTTGCCGATCTTGGCGGAAAGACGGTCTATGCCCCCGCGCAGAACCCCACCTTTATCCTCACCTATCTCTGTCAAGAGAACGGCTTGGAGGTCATCACGAGCGGAACTCCGAACGCAAATCAGGTTCTGATCGACTCCACCTCCTACGCACAGCCTGCAAATCTCCGCGACGCCTTTGTGACCAAGGAATCCAAGGTTGAGTTGGCGGTTCTCCCCGAGCCGATGGTCACCATTGCAGAGACCAAGGCGGCTGCAGCTCAGATTACGCTGAACCAAAAGCTCGATCTCACCGCCGAGTGGGATGAAATTCCCGGCAAGGCAAATACTCTGGTTCAGGGATGCGTGGTCGTGCGTTCCGAATTTCTTGAACAGAATCCGCAGACGGTGGCGAACTTTATGAAAGCATATGAGGCATCTATCAATTATTTGAGTGAAAACGTTGAGGACGCCGCAAATCTCGTGGCGAAGCACGGCATTTTTGAGAAAGCGAACGTTGCCAAGCGCGCGATCCCCAAGTGCAACGTCAAATTCGTAGACGGCGCAGAAATGAAGACCGCCACTGCCGCATACCTTGCCGTCATCAAGGAAATCAACCCCAACGCTATCGGCGGTGCAGTCCCTGCTGACGATTTCTACTACAATGCAAACAGCTAAAAAGATTTTTCGCCTGCTCTTACCGATCCTCTTCTGGATCGGGGTCTGGGAGCTTGCCGCTTGGCGGATCGGGAATGTTTTGCTCTTCCCCAATCCAAGGATCGTCTTGTCCACGCTTGGCAAGCTGATGCAACGGGGAGAATTTTATACGATCACAGCAAATTCTCTTTGGAACGTGTTGTCGGGGATTCTTCTTGCAACTCTGCTTGGAATTCTGCTCGCAGTTCTGACGCATCGCTTCTCGATCCTTCGCGATCTTGTGATCCCCCTCATGACCGTGATCAAGGCGACCCCCGTTGCATCCTTCATCGTCCTGCTTCTGATCTGGATCGGCTCTGACAGGGTCCCATCAATCATCACCTTTCTGATCGTTCTTCCCGTGGTATGGACCAACATAGACGAGGGACTGGGACAGCAGGATCAAAAGCTGTGCGAGGTTGCCCGCGTTTTTGGCTTTTCTGCAATCAAAAAGCTCCGTTTGTTGACGATCCCCAGTGTCCGCCCCTATTTCCTTTCCGCTTGCCGATCCTCCTTTGGACTGGCGTGGAAGGCGGGTGTTGCGGCGGAGATCATTGCCATGCCGCGCGAGACGGTGGGCACCATGATCGGTGAGGCAAGGCTATACCTCAACACCGAGGAGATGTTTGCCTGGACGCTGACGGTCATCATCCTCAGTCTCCTGTTGGAGTTTGGGACGGTAAAGCTGTTTGGCAATATGGAACGAAAGAAAAAAGGAGGGATCCGCCATGCTGAAAATTGAGAATCTCTCCTTTGCCTATGACCGCGAGCATATGATCTTCACGGGCTTTGATCTGGAACTCAAAAAGGGTGAGACAGTCGCCGTGATGGGACCGTCGGGGTGCGGAAAAAGCACTCTGCTCGGCTTGATTTCGGGATTTCTCACTCCCACAGACGGAAAGATCACCTGCAACGCGCAGAAGATCTCCTATGCGTTTCAGGAGCCGCGGCTTTTCCCGTGGCTAACGGTTGAGGAAAATCTGAAAGCCGTGCTCCCAAAGGACTCTCCCACCTCTCAAATTGCAGAAATGCTTGCATTTATGGATCTCAGCGGCACCGAAACGCTCTATCCCGATGAATTATCGGGTGGCATGAAGAGCAGAGTTTCCTTGGCGCGCGCCCTTCTGTACGGCGGAGATCTCTTTCTCCTTGACGAGCCCTTCTCGGCGCTCGATCGGGAGTTATGTACCTCTCTTTCGCAAAAGCTCCGCCGTCATTTTGATAGCATCGGCGCCTCTGCAATTTTTGTCACGCACCGACGCGAGGATGCAGAGATCCTGGCAAGTCGGATCATCGAGATTTCCCCCGTATCCTGACGGGGGATTTTTTTATGAAAATTTACATTTATTCTGTCCATTATGGTTGACTTTGCTGCGGTATTGTGCTAAAATGGAGTAAATTCTGATCTACAAAAGGACGGTAAGCTTTGAAAAAGAAATTTACCCTTTACGGACTGTTCAGCAACGACCGCCTGAACAAGCCCGATGCCCTTGAAGAGGACACCACCCCCACGCTCAAACGCTTCTTTAAGCTCTTTGGAAGAAAGTTCTGGAGCCTCGTCACCCTCAATCTGATGATGTTCCCGATGATCCTTCCCCTTCTGATCGCGGCAGGTCTCTACATCGGCATTAACAAAACGCCAACGGCGTATACCACGCTTCTCGCGCCCCTCTACGGCGCAAATATGGTCGAACAGACGGCGGAATCTATCTTCCTGCTCGACCTCTTCGGCGCACCCTATCAGCTCCCTGCCTTCAATGCAACGGGAACGTATATCGGCATGGGCGTTTGCGCGCTCTTCCTTCTCGTGACCTTTGGCTGGCAGAACGTCGGCGCAACCTATATCCTGCGTAGCTTAGTCAGAGGAGATCCCGTGTTCCCGATGTCTGACTACTTCTACGCCATCAAGCGAAACCTCAAGCAAGGATTTTTCCTGGGACTGATCGATGCGGTCGTACTCTTCCTTTTGATCTTCGACTTCATCTATTTCCAAGGAATGGTGGGCAGCTTTGGAATGGATCTCATGTATTGGGCAATTCTGGCGCTTGCAATCCTCTATTTCTTCATGCGCTTCTATATCTACCATCTGCTGATCACCTTTGAGCTGTCTATTCGCAAGATCCTGAAGAACGCGCTCATCTTTACCACGCTCGGTGTCAAGAGAAATCTCATGGCGGCATTGGGAATGGTACTCCTGACCGCGATCTGCGCGGCATTTATCGGCGTGATTATTTCCATCTTCGGACTCACGCTTCTCCCCATTCCCCTGCTAATTGTACTCTTCTTTTATCTTGCGGCGGCATCCTTTATGGCATCCTACGCCGCATATCCGATCATTGACCGTTACATGATCGCCCCTTACGTCAACCAATCGAGCGACGGCGAGGAAGAACCCGAATCGGATCTATCCGATGCCGAGTAATTCCCCAACCGTGACAGGCTCAAATCCTAACGCCAGGAGCTTTGGAAGAATGATTTCCAAGGCTTCGGGCGTTTTGCTTTTGTAAACGTAATCGTGCATCAGAACGATATCTCCTGCTTGGATTTTGGAGAGCACCGTCGCGGAGATTTTGGACGCATTCTTGCACTCCCAATCTCTCGTATCCACACTCCACAAGATCAGATCATACTCTCCTTGCTCGGCACACTGCAAAACGTCACTGCTCAGATACCCCTCGGGCGGACGGAACAGATGCGGTCTGCACCCGCAAACGCGCTCCAAAACGTCCTTGCATTGCTCGATCTCGTCGCTGGTTTGGGATTCTCCGAGATTCCTCAGGTGAGAATGATGGTAGGTGTGATTGCCGATCTCATGACCGCGCCGCACCACTTCCTTGGCGGCGTCGGGATAGTTTTCCACGTTGACACCGATCATAAAAAAGGTTGCCTTCACACCATACCGATCCAGAATGTCGAGTATCCGCTCGGTTTGAGAAGGGTGTGGTCCGTCGTCAAAGGTCAGCGCGATCTTCTTGCTCTTTGTCGGCGCGGTGTGATAGACGCTTGCCGATGCGCCTGTTTTGCCAAGGCCGATGCACATACAAATCGAAAGGACAAGAATGCCCAACCTTTTTTCCCATTTACCCATTTTCACGCAAGCCTCCGGTCAGCTCGTCAAGCGTTCCAAAGCGATAGCCCAGGCTCTTGGCTTCTCGGATCACGTCCCCAAGGATCTCGGCGTTGACTGCCGAGGTCGGATGCAGGAGCATAATCTCGCCGTTGTGAAGGTTATCCAGAATAATCCGCTTTGCCTTTTCTGCCGACATTTGCTTTTGGTTGTCCCAGTCGGGATATGCAAAGCTCCAGAAGACGGTTTTGTATCCATTCCTTTGCAGAGCCTCGAGATTGCTCCTGCTGAACTTCCCTTCGGGCGGGCGGTAATATTTAGGCATTTCTTCTCCCGTGAGCGCCTTGTACTGCGCCTCCAACGCCTTCAGCTCCTCCAGCAGTTCCTCCTCCGATGCCCCGCTCATATCTCGGTGCCGCACGGTATGGTTGCACACCAGATGCCCCTCCTCCTTCATGCGCATGATGAGATCGGGATTTTTGGAAATCAGGTGTCCCAAAACAAAAAATGCCCCCGAAACGCCTTCTTCCTTCAACACGTCCAATATTTTTGCCACGTTTCCGTTCTCATATCCTGCGTCAAAGGTGAGATAGATCACCTTTTCTCCGTCGTTTTCGGATGCGTGCGTGTGATCGATATAATACGCCTCGCAGTCCTCTGCAAAAGCCAATTCCTTTGCAACGGCAGGTTGCTTATGATCCTTGACGTGCGCGCAATACCAGCTATAGGATCGCTCCTCTGCCAAAGGACTGAGGCACAAGAAATTTGCAACGATTGACACACTCAACAAAAACAGAACCGTTTTTTTGATTTTCACATCATTCACCTCCTCTTCCTTGACAGTATTCGTACAATGATCGACTGCAAATCAGAGAAAATTTGTTACGCGTTACAATCCATGCCTCTTGACAAAAATTGATTTGATGTGTATAATGAAAAACAGAAAAAAAGAAAGGGGGACGGACGATGTCTGAAAGGAAAAAAGCCTTGATCGCCATGAGCGGCGGCGTGGATTCCAGCGTTGCGGCGCTTTTGATGCAGAAGCAGGGATATGATTGCGCGGGCGCAACCATGCTTTTACACAAATCTGCGGATGCCAACCAAACCTGCGGCGCACTGTCAGAGGTCGAGAGCGCGAGAGCCGTTTCGGAATCGCTCGGAATGTCCTTTCACACCTTTGACTGCTCCGAACTGTTTGAATCGGCAGTCATCGAGAGATTTGTGCGTGCCTACGAGGAAGGCAGAACCCCCAACCCCTGCATCGATTGCAACCGTTACTTGAAATTTGATGAGTTTTTCAAGAATGCGATGAATCTTGGATTTGATTGCATGGCGACGGGACATTACGCAAACATAGAATTTTGCTCAGAGAGCGGCAGGTATCTCCTCAAAAAAGCGGCAGATCCCTCAAAGGATCAGAGCTACGTGCTATGGTCTCTGCGTCAGGAGCAGCTGGCGCGCACGGTCTTCCCCTTGGGAGGGCTGACAAAAGCAGAGGCAAGAGAGATCGCTTCGGAGCACAATCTTGCAACCGCCCACAAGGCGGACAGTCAGGACATCTGCTTTGTTCCCGACGGCAAGTATGCCGCGTTTGTAGAACGTTTCAGAGAGAAAACATACCCTGCAGGAGACTTCGTGACAACCGACGGCGCGGTGATGGGACGGCACAAAGGCATCATTCGCTACACCGTCGGGCAGAAAAAAGGACTCGGGTTGGTGCTTCCCGAGCCGCTCTACGTCAAAGCCATCAATCCGCTAACCAACCAAGTCGTGCTGGGGCGATCCGAGGAGCTTTTCTCCCGTGAGCTGATCGCACACGACATCAATCTCATTTCCCTGCCCGAGATCAAGGGTGAGATACGACTGAAGGCAAAGGTGCGATACCGTCACACCGAGGAATGGGCGACCGTGACGCAACTCGATGACGATACCCTTCGAGTCCTCTTTGACGAGCCGCAGAGAGCCATTACAAAGGGTCAGTCGGTCGTACTCTACGACGGAGACGTCGTGGTGGGTGGCGGCGTGATCGCATAAAAAAAACTGTGAGATTCGAAACCGAATCTCACAGTTTTTCTTTTTATCAGTAAAACAGTTCAATGTGCTTGACAACGTAGCTGACCATCTTGCTGCGAATGTAGCCCATGTTTCTGCGGAGAAATTCCTTGATCTTCATGTTATCCTTGGGCTCGCGCTCGAGGATCATCTTGAACGCCTGCATCATCTTCTTCTCGCCCACGCGCTCAAGTGCCTCGCAAAGCGCGTTGATGTTGCACTCGGGAGCCTCTCTGAAATAGGTCCAGTAGCTGGTCTCAACGCCCTGCTCTCCCAAGTCGAAGAGCATTTTGTAAGCAACCAAGGGCTTATAAACGCTGCGATAACCGTAGGTCTCGGACTCGTGCAGAAGCACGTCGCTCTTCCAAAGTGCCTCGGGAGAATCCGCGATCTGCCCCAGAAGGAAGGTCATGCGGTCACTGACCATGGTGAACTTCAGCTTCTCAACCGGAATATTTCTCTTTTTCTTGCGGTCAAACAAAAAATAGTTTGGATAAACATCTCGGGAAAATGCCCAGTACAAAACACTCAGTCCCGTCAAAAGAAGCATAAACACCGCAATCACGATGCTCAAAATCTTCTTGTAAGCATAGTCCGCCTTCGGCACGACCAAGGCAAAGATGAGGACTGCGCCGATCAAAAACACAACGCCTGCAGCCAGGATCAGTGTGGGCAAAATTCTCTTGAGTTTCATTCGTTTTCTCGCTCCTTTTATTTGAAAACAAGCCGCGAGGGCTTGCGCTCGACTTCCTGCTTCTTCTAAAGATTATTATATCATACCCATTTTCGGATTGCAAGTGTTTTTTCGATTTTCAAACATATTTTTGAGGGAGATTTACCGTCAGACGCGCAGCAATCTCTCCAAAATATTGGCAATCCGAACGGAGGCTCTTCCGTCCCCAAACACATTCGACGGACGCTTCATTGCCGCATACTCCTTTGAATTTTTCTCAAGCAGCTGATTGGCGGCGTGAACGATCCCCGCCTCGCCGCTTCCCACCAAGCGCAGGCATCCTGCGCGAATCCCCTCGGTTCGTTCGGTCGAATATCTCATAACGAGCGTGGGAATCCCCAACGCCGTTACCTCCTCCTGAATGCCGCCGCTATCGGTCAGGACAAGATCGCTCCTTGCCAGCAGGTGGTGAAAATCCACTGTTTCAAGCGGCTCGATCATCTCGACGCGCTCGCATCCGCACAAAATTTCTCTTGCCACGCTTCTCACGTCGGGATTTGGATGAAGCGGACAAACTGCAAGGATGTCGGAGTGCGTTTCCACGATCGTCCGAAGTGCGCGGAACATTCCCTTCATCGTATCACCTTGGTTTTCCCGTCTGTGGGCGGTAAACAAAAGGATTCTGGCATCCGAAGGAAGGGTCAGACGAAGGGTTGGCTTTCCGTATTTGAGCGTATAACGAAGCGCATCCACGACGGTATTCCCCGTGAGAAAAACGTTTTTTTCATTCTTTTCCTCTCTGAGCAAATTGTTTTTTGCCGCGACGGTTGGTGCAAAATGAAAATCCGACATCATGGAGATGCTTTGCCTGTGAAACTCCTCCGGAAAGGGGGAGCGAATGTGATAGGTTCTCAGCCCCGCCTCTACGTGTCCGATCGGAATTTTGCGGTAAAACGCCGCAAAAGCCGCACCAAACGCCGTCGCCGTATCCCCTTGAACCAGTACAAGGTCGGGCGAACACTCCGTGAGAACTTCGTCCACACCCGAAAGAATTTTTGAGGTGATCACAGACATACTCTGACCCACCTGCATCACGTTCAGATCTCTGTCTGCCTTGATGGAAAACGCCTTCATTGCGCCATCCAGCATCTCACGGTGCTGCCCTGTGGAACAGAGGGTGACCTGCATCGTTTTCCTTCGCTTCAGCTCCATAACCAACGGGCATAGCTTGATGGCTTCCGGCCGCGTTCCCATCACCACCATCACGTTCTTCATTTCCAACGCCCCCTTTTTCCCATTATCGTTACAGTTTACGAGTGGCGTATGCAAATTAGAACGCAACCAAAGCCGTCGGGCGTGTACTTTATTTTGGACAAAAAAAGAGACGTTCGCGTGAACGCCTCTTCAAAAAATCACTTCTTCTGCTGCTTGCACCAAATCTTCATCACAAGTCTGTGTGGCAGAAGCTTGGTCAGGAGCACCTGTGCGCGAATGGACGCGCCGCAAATCGAAACGTCCTTGCCCTTCTTCATATCCCGAAGCGCGCGGGTGATGACCTGCTCGGCTGTGAAGAATTTGTTGTAATACACGATGGTATCGTCATACACGGCATGATCGAAGAACTCGGTCTTGACCCAACCCGGGCAAACCGCCATGACCTTGATGCCCCTCTTTTTGAGCTCTACGTTGAGCGCACGGCTGAAGCTGAGCACGAACGCCTTGGTCGCGCCGTAAACACCGATGTAGGGTACGGGCTGGAAGGACGAAAGCGAATCGAGCTGATAGATCTCGCCTCCCTCCTTCATGTAAGGAAGGGTGACGTAGGTCATCGCAACGTAAGCCTTATCGTTGAGGTCGATCATACTCATCATACTGTCGAGGGACATATCGGTAAAGGTGCCGAACTTTCCGAATCCGCTGGCATTCATCAGAATGGCAACGTCGGGCTTCTCTGCCTCCAGCATAGCGCGGTAAGCTTCAATGCTCTCTGACTTAGTCAGATCCAGAGAGATGGGACGGATCACCGTGTTGGCAATCTCTTGCTGAAGCTCCTCCAAACGGTCGATTCTGCGCGCGATCACCCAGATCTCATCCAGTTTTTCGGTGCGGCTGATCTGAAGCACGAACTCCTTTCCCATTCCAGAGGATGCGCCGGTTACAACTGCAATTCTCATCTTTTCTCTCCTATTATCTCAAATTGATGTGTCGTGGCAAGCCGCCCTCGTACACAACCTCTGCCTCGCCCTGAATCAGGGGGAGCAAATACTCGCAGCAAGCGTCGGTGACGTGATTGCCTGCCTCGTTGATGTACCGGGCGTCAACCTTGCGGATCTTGTTTGCGATCTCCAAAACGTTTGCGTGAGCAAAGGTGACCTCGTAGGGCTTGGTCGCCACTCTCTGAATGCTCATCATTTCGCCGCTGATGCCGTCCGTCGCGCACTGAACGGCGTATCTGCCAACGCCCACCGACTCGTCAAGGTCGGTCTTGGAAGCCAGATGAGCCGCGCAACGCTGGGGGAGATTCAACTCGATCGAACGCACCTTGCAGCCGATCTGCTCCTTGATGGCAAGCTCAAGAGCCTTGCCCGTTCCTGCAAGATACGCGTGACCGAACGCGTCCTTGGCACCGCTCTGCGTGCCCTCTCCGACGTATCTGCCATCGGCAAAGCGGATTCCCTCCGAAACCGCGACCACCACGTTGGGGTGCTTTTTCAGCGCATCGCGCACGTCGTTCATAAATTGATCGAGATCAAACACGCGCTCGGGAAGATAGACGAGGTCGGGCTCGAGCCCCGTGACCGTTCTGCCAAGCGCGGCAGATGCCGTCAGCCATCCTGCATCTCTGCCCATGATCTCAACGACCGTGACGGCAGGAACGGTGTACACCGCGCAGTCGCGCAGGATCTCCTGCATGGTAACGGCAATATACTTTGCCGCCGAACCGAATCCGGGCGTATGGTCGGTGCCCATAAGGTCGTTGTCGATGATCTTCGGAACGCCGATCGCCTTCATGTCATAATCGTGATCCTTCAGATATGCGGTCAGCTTTGCGACCGTATCCATCGAATCGTTTCCACCGATGTAGAAGAAATAGCGAATATCGTACTTTTTGAAAAGCGCGATCAGGGATTCAAAGAACGCGGGATCCTTTGCGGGATCGGGAAGCTTCTTTCGGCAGGATCCGAGCGCCGCCGCAGGGGTGTGCTCCAGAAGCTTCAGCTTTTCCTCGGAATCAAAAAACTTGGTCAGATCGATCAGATCCTCTCTCAAAAAGCCGTCGATTCCGTTATGCATACCGTAAAGCGTTTGAATCGTTCCCTCATCCTTCTGCTCCAACACACCGCGAATCACGCCCGCAAGGGTCGCGTTGATCGCCGCGGTGGGGCCTCCGCTCTGTCCAACGACTGCGTTTCCTACCAATTTCATAAATCTCTCCGTTCCGCCATTCCAATGGCTCGTTTTGTTACCATAATTTTATCATATTTCTCCCCGTCTGTCAACGATATTTTCGTTTTTCTCACGCTCTCCCCGACGTGGAATGAAAATTTACAAAACAAAATTCCGTCGGACACGCAAGAAAGGGAGAGATACAACATACGATACCCATGAATCGGAAAACAGGAGGCTATTCTTATGTTTTTGACGCTCTTTTCTATTTTCACGAAAATGATACATCTGATCCTTGGGATCAACACACCGCAAAAGTTCCCTCCTCCTCTTACGGTCACCGAGGAAAAAGAATTTTTCCTTCGGGCGCGGCAGGGGGACGAGGAGGCGCGTCAAAAGCTGATTTTGCACAACCTCAGACTGGTTTCGCACATTGTCCGCAAATACTACTCCACCGCGCAGGATCCCGAGGATCTGGTCTCCATCGGCACCATCGGACTTGTAAAGGCGGTCGATACCTTTCACGTGGAGAACGGCGCGAAGTTCGCGACCTACGCCGCAAAATGCGTGCAGAATGAGATCCTGATGCATTTTCGTTCGCAGAAAAAGCACGCGTCCGAGGTCTCCCTCAACGAGACGATCGACATGGACCGCGACGGAAATCCCTTGACGTACATTGACGTCATCTGTAGTGACGAGGATATCGCCGAGGAGATCGACCGCAAGATCATGACGAGCAAGATGGTGAAATGCATCACCACCGTGCTCACCCCTCGCGAGCGGCAGATCGTAATCATGCGGTACGGGCTTGGAGATCATCCGCCACGAGCCCAGCGCGAGGTTGCGGCGCACCTCGGGATCTCCCGCTCCTACGTATCTCGGATCGAGAAAAGCGCTCTCGAAAAGCTTCGGAACGCGCTTGGGTGATTTTTCTGTCATTTTTTGAAAATGCGGTTGCTTTTTGAATGGATTTCTGTTATAATGAAATACGAAAAAAAGACCGTTTTTTCGAAAGGAATGACTGCCATGAGAATGAGAAAGAAAAAACACGGCGCGGAGCGCATTGCCGCCTGCGCCGAAATTTTAATAGAGCAACCCACGCAAACGGTTGATCCGCAAATCTATTTTTCGGTCAACCGTCCGATCCATCTGGAGATCGGTTGCGGCAAGGGCGACTTTGCGGTGGGAATGTCTGCCGCAAATCCCGATCAGAACTGGATCGCTATGGAGCGCGTGGCGGACGTGGCGTGTCTGGCGCTTGAGAAGGCAATGCGCGCCAAGGAAAGCCGCCCCGATAACCTGCGCTTTTTGATCGGAGATGCGAGAAACGCTTCCGACTGGTTTTTGCCCCACTCAGTGGATTGCATCTACCTCAATTTCAGCGATCCCTGGCCGAAAAAGGGATACGCAAAGCGCCGCTTGACCTACCAAAGCTTTCTCGAGCAGTACCGCAATCTTCTCAAGGAGGGCGGACTGCTTCGTCTGAAAACCGACAACGAGGGGCTGTTCCTCTTCAGTCTGGAGCAGTTTGCGCTATGCGGGTTGACGGTGGAATGGAAGACGGAAGACCTTCACGCCTCCGAAAAGGCTGAAGGAAACATCATGACCGAATACGAGCGGAACTTCTCCGAGAAGGGTCAACAGATCTATTCCGCATGGGTTCGTTTTTGAAAGGAATTACGTTATGAAAATCAAGGAATTGATCAAGGCGTCCAGAAGCTTTCGCAGCTTTGATCCCGATGCACCCCTCACCCCCGAAATTCTCACAGATCTCGTGGAGTGTGTCAGATACGTGCCCTCCTCGCGCAATCTGCAGGCACTGAAATTCAGACTTGTGACCTCCAAAGAGGAATGTGCGGCACTCCTTCCCCTGACGCGTTGGGCAGGACTTTTGCGGGATATGGAGATTCCCCCGCGCGGACATGCTCCTACGGCATACGTCGTGATCACAATCGACACCTCGCTCACTGAAAACATCACCCCCTTTCTCAAGGACGTCGGCATCTGCGCGCAGAGCATTCTTATCGCCGCTGCGGAGGCAGGCTTTGGCGGTTGCATGATCGGCAGCTTTCATGCAGAGGAGACGGCAAAGCTTCTCTCGCTTCCCTCTCACCTTTCCCCTCAGCTGATTCTCGCGATGGGCAAGCCCGACGAAACGGTCGTACTGACCGACGTCAAATCCGACGGAAGCATTGCGTACTACCGTGAAAACGGCGTCCACTTCGTTCCAAAACGTCCATTGGAGGATTTAATCATTTCATGAGTGAACTGACAAAAGAGCCTTCCGGCGTTCTGATCGTAAACAAGCACACGGGCGTCACCTCACACGATATCGTCGGAAAGATCCGACGTCTCTATGGCACGCGACAGGTCGGTCACACCGGCACGCTCGATCCCATGGCGACCGGCGTTCTGGTGGTGCTGATCGGCAGAGCGGCAAAGGCGTCGGAATACCTCGCAAGCGATCGCAAGCAATACCGCGCGACCCTGCGGCTGGGTCTGACCACCGTCACCGAGGCCGTCACGGGCGAGACGCTTTCGGAGACCGATATGATCCCCGACGAGCATACTGTGATGGGAATTTTGCCTCAATTTTGCGGCAAAATCCAGCAAATCCCGCCCATGTACAGCGCATTGAAGGTCAACGGAAAAAAGCTGGTCGATCTCGCGCGCGAGGGTGTTGTGATCGAGCGGCAGGCGCGGGAAATTGAGATTTTTGATCTCTCTGCCGAGGCGACCGACACGCCGTGCGACTACCGTCTGACGGTGACCTGCTCGGGCGGCACCTACATTCGCACCCTCTGCGCCGACATTGGAGCCGCGCTTGGATGCGGCGGTGTCATGGCGTCCCTGGAGCGCACCGAGGCGTGCGGATTCTCCATTGATAGCGCATACACGATTGCAGAGCTTGAGGAAATGACACTTGAAGAGAGACGAGCTCTCCTGATTCCCACCGAGCATCTTTTTGACGATCTGCCTGCGATCAAGCTACCCGAATTTTATGAGCGTCTGATCCGAAACGGCTGCGCCGTTCAACAGAAGAAGCTCCGATGCGACTTTCCTCTTTCCCGGCGCGTTCGGCTTTATGATGCCCGCGGCGTGTTTTTTGCACTGGGCGAGGTGATGGAAGCAGACGAGGGCTTGGCGATCAAAGCGATCAAAACCTTTGTGCTGTAATTTTAATGAAACACAAAACACATCGGAATTCCGATGATCGGAATTCCGAGGTGTTTTTTCTGGTAAAGCAGATTCATTTTGTGCTTTACGTGCTTGATCTGCGCCTCGACAGACGCCACCGAGGTGCCACCCTCGCTGATCCGTCTTTCGACGCAGTTCTTCAGGTCGATCGCTCCGTAAATCTCGTTGTCAAAACGCTCGTCAAACTTGAGGTATTCGTCAAGCGTCATAGTCTCGAGAACCTTGTGATTTTCAATGCAGTACGCCACAATCTGTCCCGAGATCTTGTACGCCGCACGGAACGGAAGTCCCTTGCGAACGAGATAGTCGGCAAGGTCGGTCGCATTGATAAATCCTCCCTGCGCCGCCGCCAGCATCCGGTCGGCTCTGACCTTCATGGTGGCGATCATGGGCGTCATGACCGAGAGACACATCTTCACGGTATCCACCGCGTCAAAAATGCTCTCCTTGTCCTCCTGCATATCCTTGTTATACGCCAAAGGAAGGCCCTTGAGGGTGGTGAGGAGTGCCATGAGATCTCCGTAAACGCGTCCCGTCTTGCCGCGGATCAGCTCTGCCATGTCGGGATTCTTCTTCTGCGGCATGATGGAGGATCCCGTGGTGTAGGAATCGGAAAGCTCCACAAAACGGAACTCCCAGCTCGACCAAAGGATCAATTCCTCGGAGAAACGCGAAAGGTGCATCATCAGAATGGAGAGATCGCTCATCATCTCCAGACAGAAGTCTCGGTCGGAAACGCCGTCCAGGCTATTGAGGCAGAGGCCGTCAAAGCCGAGCTGCTCAGCTTCAAAGCGGCGGTCGGTATCATAGGTCGTTCCCGCCAGGGCGCAACAGCCGATGGGAGAGAAATTCATGCGTTTTTTGCAATCCTCAAGTCGATCGTAGTCTCTCACGAGCATCATGGCGTACGCCATCAGATGATGCCCGAAGGTGATGGGCTGCGCTCTTTGAAGATGCGTATATCCCGGCAGAATGGTAGCCTTTTGCTCGTTGGCGCGCGCGATCAGCTCCTGAATCAGCTCACGGACGCCCTCCTCGATCTCGTTGATCTCGTCTCTGAGGTACATCCGAATATCCAGCGCGACTTGGTCATTGCGACTGCGCGCGGTGTGAAGCTTTTTTCCAACGTCGCCGATTCTCGCAGTCAGCACCTGCTCGACGAACATATGGATATCCTCACTGCTCGGGTCGATCTCCAGCTTGCCCGAATCGAGATCCACCAGAATCTCGCTCAAGCCGTCGATCAACGCCTCGGCATCAGCATCGGTGATAATGCCCTGCTTTGCCAGCATTGCGGCGTGCGCCATGCTTCCCTTGATGTCCTGTCGGTACATTCTGCTGTCAAACCGAATGGAGGAATTGAAATCGTCCGCCGTTTTGTCAGTCTTGCCGGCAGTTCTTCCTGCCCACATCTTTTCCATACTACCTTCTCCTTTGCCTCTTGCCATATACGACAACAGGAAGGCACCGCGCGTGGCGGAGTGCCTTCCGATTTGCCGAGCATCCGAATGGAATTATTTCTTGTTCTTGAGCTGCTCCTCAACCATTGCCTGAACCTTGATCGGCAGACCGAAGAGGTTGATAAAGCCCTCTGCATCCTTCTGGTTGTAATCGCTCTCGCCGAAGGTTGCGATCTCCTCGCTGTAGAGGGAGTAGTCGCTCCATACGCCTGCGTTGATCATGTTACCCTTGTAGAGCTTGAGACGAACCTTACCCGTCACAGTCTCCTGGGTCTTGTCAACGAATGCGCTGAGCGCCTCGCGCAGGGGGGTGAACCACTGACCGTTGTAAACCAGCTCTGCGAAGGTAACCGAGAGCTTCTGCTTCTCGTGCATAGTCAGCTTATCAAGGCAAACAGTCTCCAGAACGCTGTGAGCCTTGTAAAGGATTGCTCCGCCGGGAGTCTCGTACACACCGCGGCACTTCATGCCGACCAGACGGTTCTCCACGATATCAAGCAGGCCAATACCGTTCTTTCCGCCAAGCTCGTTGAGCTTGAGAACGATGTTCTTTGCAGACATCTTCTCGCCGTCGAGCGCTACGGGAATACCCTTCTCGAAGTCGATCTCTACATAGGTGGGAACGTCGGGTGCCATGATGGGAGAAACACCCATTTCCAAAAATCCGGGCTTCTCATACTGAGGCTCGTTTCCGGTATCCTCAAGATCAAGTCCCTCGTGGGAAAGATGCCACAGGTTCTTATCCTTGGAATAGTTGGTCTCGCGGTTGATCTTAAGGGGAACGTTGTGCGCCTCTGCGTACTCGATCTCCTCCTCACGGGACTTGATATCCCACTCACGCCAAGGAGCGATGATGGGCATATTGGGAGCAAAGCGCTTGATGGTCAACTCAAAACGGACCTGGTCGTTGCCCTTACCGGTGCAACCGTGGCAGATCGCGTCTGCGCCCTCCTGAATTGCGATATCTACCAGAGCCTTTGCGATGCAAGGACGTGCGTGGCTGGTGCCAAGCAGGTACTCCTCGTACATCGCGCCTGCCTTCATGGTAGGAATGATGTAATTGTCAACGTAATCATCGGTGAGGTCAAGCACGTAGAGCTTGGAAGCACCGGTCTTGATTGCCTTCTCCTCCAGTCCGTCCAGCTCGTCCGCCTGTCCCACGTTACCCGAAACGGCGATAACCTCGCAGTTGTTGTAGTTTTCCTTCAACCACGGAATGATGATGGAGGTATCAAGACCTCCCGAATATGCCAAAACAACCTTTTTGATCTGTTCCTTGTTCATAACTGTCTCCACTTTCTCGCCTGAAATCCAACGGCTTTTTTGAATAATCATGCAATCATTATACTAAAAATCGCATTTCTTGTCAAGGTCTTTCCGAATTATTTTTCATTTTTGTCTTTTTCACCTAAAACAAGGGATTAAAGACCTCTTTTTTTGAACATCATTATGGTTTTCATAGCCGTTCAATCCTTAAAAACGTATTTTCACAACGGTGTTAAGAAATCATTTTGTGTAAATTTATTCATTTTGTACGAATATATTCACAAAAATATTCACAGCTTCACTTTTGTTCTCTCCGCTTTTTGAGGAGTGCGAACAGCTCGGGAGAGATCACGTGCTCGATTCGGCAGGCGTTATCCTCCGCCACGTCGACATCCGCGCCGAGCTCCATAAGAAAATGCGTGATCAGCTCGTGCCGCTCGTAAATTTCCTTGGCTCTCTCTTCGCCGATCTCGGTCAGGGTGATCTCTCCGTTGTTTCCGATCTTGATATAGTCCTTTTTGGAGAGAAGCCCCACCGCGCGGGACACGCTCGGTCGGGAATACCCCAGCTCCTCGGCAATATCAATGGATCGGACGTGGCTGAGCCGATTTTTGAGCACCAAAATCGTCTCGAGATACATTTCTTCCGATTCTCTGATCTTCATAGTTACACCTTCCTTCGGGACAAGCGATTTTCGCTTGTCACATCAAGTTTGAGCAGCTCCATCGGGATCCTGCCCTCCAGCCCCTTGCGCCGCGCGCTTTCGTTCGATCAAATCAACGATCGGAAACGCCAGACAAAACGCGCCGCAAAGATAAACGAAGGCATTCCCAATCACACTGTAAACCGTTCTCTGTGTTCTGAAATAAACCTGCTCCACGGAATACCCTTCGGTCAGGGGCTCCAACCAAGTGCGGATCTCTCCCGTGGGGGTAAGAATAGTGGAGATTCCCGTATTTGCCGATCTGAGCAGATACCTTCCCTCCTCGATCGCGCGGTATTGCGCCTGCACCTGATGCTGGTAGACGGCAGTCGAATCCCAGAACCAAGAATCGTTACTGGAGATGAGCATCAGCTCCGCGCCGTCGCGAACGCTTTCAATTCCGAGCATTTCATAGATCGAATCGAAGCAAAGCATGGAACCGACAGATCCCCATTCGGTCTCAAAGAGCGCGGGATCCTTTCCCGGAGTGAGATCCGAATCCAGAGCAGACACCTCCGCAAGAGGAGGAATGATCGCGGTGATCAGCTTTTTGAGGGGAACGTATTCTCCGAACGGAACCAAATGCCGCTTATCATAGCGATCCTTTGAGATTTCTCCGTCGGGAGTGACCAAGACCAAGGAGTTATACTCGCCTGCCTCGTCCTCGTATATCGTACCAACGATCAAGGTGACCCCGTGATCCCTTGCAACGTCGGAAATAAATTCTCTCATCATGGAGCTTCTGTTGAGGGGAACGGTGATCGTCGTTTCGGGCCACACCACGATCTCTGCCCCTTCTTCAGCCGCGCGACCGGTCAGATCATCATAGACGTCCATCATACGCAGAAACGTAGAGGTATCCCATTTTTCGGCAGAGTGAATATTCCCCTGAATGACCGCCGCCTTTACCGCACGATCGGTGGTAAAATCCCCTTGACGGCGGATCATACCAAACGTCAGATTCCCAAAGAGAAGTCCCAGCGAAAGCCCACCGCAAAGCAATACCTTTACGCGATACAAGAGCGCATACGCGAGAAATCCGTTGACTGCAAGCAACAAAAAGCTGACTGCATACGCGCCAAAGACCGAGGAGATCTGCATCATGGACAGATACTCCGCCTGCCCCATATAGAGCCTTCCCCAGGGAACGCCCGTCCATGTGAGCGTGGAAAACCATTCAAAGACGATCCAGAGCGCACCAAACGCGAGGGGCTTGAGAATAGGATGCTTTTTGATGTGAGAGGTGCGGCACAGGGCGCGAAATCCAAGGAACACCAGTCCACCGGGAAGTGCCTGCAAAAGCGAAAGTCCCAGCCAGCCTGCAAGGATCACCACCACAGAGGCACCCGGTCCCAATCCGACGAAATCCAAGGGATAAAGCCTTAAGAACCAATGATAAACCACAAAATAATAGGCGTAAACCGCTCCAAATCCGTGCCAATAGCTCTCTTTGGCAGTCAGCGTGTCCCATTTCATGAAGACAACGGCAATCATGGGAATGAGAGAGATCCATTCCAGAACGCCGAGAATCGGGAACACCAAGGTCAAGGCGGTCAGTGCCGCGCCGCCGTAAAAGCAGAGCCAAGCCCGCCACGGACGGCGATTGATCCAATCCATCAAATCCGATCTTCCTCCGCATATCCAAAATCCTTGAGAAACCACACGTCGGACGCCTTGAGCTGAAAGCACTTACCGTTCAGATAGCCCAATGCCCCCTCGTTGTTTTTGAAACGGAAGCCGAGCTTGTAGGCGTAGAGTGCCTGGAACTTATACCCCTTTGCGCGATCCTCGCGGTTGACGCCGTACTTCCCGTCTCCAAGGAGAGGGTGACCGATATGCGCCATGTGCGCGCGGATCTGATGCGTTCTTCCCGTCACCAGCTCCACCTCGAGCAGCGTGGTGTCTCCGCGCTCGCGCAGAACGCGGTATTTGGTGATGATCTCCTTATATCCTGCTCTTTGCGTGTCGGAGATATCCACCATATTGGACGCGCTGTCCTTGCGGAGCCATGCTCGCAAGGTGTCCTGTCGCTTGGGCATCCGCCCGTGAACCGCGCAAACGTAGCATTTTGAAAGCTCGTCCAGACGGATCTTCTCGTTCATTTCGCGAAGTCCCTCCGCCGTCTTGGCGGCGATCACGATGCCCCCCGTGTTGCGGTCGATCCGATTGCAGAGCGCGGGAGCGAAGGATTGCTCCGACTCGGGTTGATACTCCCCTTTTTGAGCAAGATATGCCTGAACGTGAAGGATCAGCGTGTTTTCCGCAGCGGCGGTGTCCTCGTGAACGAGAACGCCGGGACGCTTGTTAAGCAGCATAATATGCTCGTCCTCGTATACGATGTCCAGCTTCGGTTGAATGCGGTAAAGCGCGCCGCGATCACGCTCGGGCGACTCAAAGAACTCCTCCCGAATGAACAAAAGAACCTCGTCTCCCTCCTGCAAAACGTAGTTTTGCTGGGTTCTGGCGCGGTTGACCTTGATCTTCTTGGTTCGGATGTATTTGTACATCAGCGACGTGGGAAGACCCTTGACCGCCTTGGAAAGAAATTTATCCAGGCGTTGCCCCGCGTCGTTTCGGTTGATCTTGAAGCTTTGCATACTCGTCCTTCTTTGTTTTCTTTTCCTTATTATACATCTGTTTGCCCCTTTTTTCAATAGATATTTCGAATTTGTCATCTTTTTTCATCAAAATTTATTTACTTTCCGATGAAATCGTGATAGAATAATAGGTAGAATGCAAAACCAGATGAAAAGGAGATTTTATGTCCGCTCAAGCTCTGACCGTAGGGATCCTTACCCTTGGATGCAAAGTCAATCAGTACGAATCGGTAGCCATTTCCGAGGCTTTTTTGGCGCGCGGCTATCGCGTGCTTCCCTTCTCGGAGACCTGCGATGCCTACGTGATCAATACTTGCACGGTGACTGCCGAATCGGATCGCAAATGCAGACAGATGATCCGCCGCGCGATCCATCGCAACCCCGAGGCTTATATTCTCGTCACAGGTTGTCTCGGTCAGACCGATCCCGATCAGCTTGCCTCCATCAAGGGCGTGGACTACATTTGCGGAAACACGCAAAAGCTTTCGGTGGTGGACGCGGCAGACGAATTGTTTGAGCAGGGACACAAAAACGAAACGCCAAAAATCGTTCATACCGCTCCCGAGGCGCACGGCTTTGAGCCGATGTGCATCTCGGGCTTTGACAGAACACGCGTTTACATCAAGATTCAGGACGGCTGTGAAAACCGTTGCGCCTACTGCATCATTCCCACGGCACGCGGAAAGATCCGCTCCAAAGCCCCCGAGGACGTCATCGACGAGGTGCGCGCATTCGTCGCAAAGGGTTGCCCCGAGATCGTCCTGACGGGCATTGAGACCGCCTCCTACGGGCGCGATCTTGCAGACTGCACGCTGGCAGACCTGCTTTGCCGAGTTGACCGCATTCCCAATATTGGACAGGTACGGCTTGGATCTCTTGACCCCTCTCTCATCAAGCAACCCTTCGTGGACCGCATCGCGCCGCTTTCCTGCCTCGCGCCCCACTTCCATCTTTCCATGCAAAGCGGATCGGACAGCGTCTTGGCTCGTATGCGGAGAAAATACAACACCCGCATGGCACTGGAGGCAATGGAGCGTCTGCGCGCGGCAATGCCTGACGTGCAATTTACCACCGACATGATCGCAGGCTTCCCCGGCGAAACCGATGAGGAATTTGCACAAACGCTTGATTTTATCCGTCGGGCGAAATTTCTCATGATCCACGCCTTCCCCTATTCGAGAAGAAGTGGAACCGAGGCTGACGCTATGCCGAATCAGATCGACGAGAGCGTCAAGCACGACCGCGTACAGAGGATCACGGAGCTTCAGGCAGAGATCCAATCGGAGATCCTCTCCAAGCAAGTCGGCAAAACCTGTTCGGTTCTTTTTGAGACATATGAGAATGGAATTGCCGTCGGACATACGCCAAGCTTTATTGAGGTATCCTGCCGAACCGACGCGCCCATCCGTTCCGAGATCCGTCTTGTAAAGATCACAGGTGTCTGCAACGGAAAATGCAGTGGCGAGCTGATCGACACAAAACAGTAACCCCAAAGAAAGGATGCTTTCATGAACTATGAGTTTGACGGCGGCGACCGCGTTCGCCGCTTTCGCAAATATAACATTGAGCAAATGATGGAGCTGAAGGAGCTTTTGGATCTGCAGATGTCCCCTTCCGATCTGTCTCGTTGCGCTTCCTATTTCACATCGACTGAAAAGCGCGATCCGACGGTCGAGGAGCTGAAAATCCTTGATCGGATTTCCACCCTTTCCATGGGCAACGAGAATCTGCGTCTGACAGAGCTGTACACCAACGACACCTTCTGCGCCGACACCTATGCTGATATGATGAACAAGCGGCGCGAGCTCTGCGCGGATACCGAAACGCCCATTTCGGTAGGCGAGGCGACGAGGCTTGCGACGGCATATCTCGAGCGCATCGGAAAACGCACGCCTCTGGACGGGCGCACAATCACGCTCAATCACACCTCTGCTCTGACCGAGCGCGCGATCGGAATGACGGGCGCGTCGGTATCCCTTTCGGTTGACCACACCGAGGTTGGAGAGGGAGACGTTTTTCTTCTGATTCACCGTGGGGATCTGCCCTTTTGGAAATATGACAGTCTGATTGATCCTTTGCTTTCCTCACGCGAGGTCTGCGAGTCCGCAAAGGCAGTCCTCACTGTTCCCGAGGAGGGACTACTCCCCCTGCTCCTGCGCCGCTTTGAGGGCGTTTGCTATCACCTGCGCGCGCTGGCTCCCAGCGTACACGCCGAAACGATCGAGCGTTTGATTGAAAAATATTCGGGTTATCGCGTACTGCACACGACCAAGACGGACGCCGAGCGCGTCGCGGCTCTCGCCCGTCGCATGGGATTCTCTCCGATCCTATTTGCCGCGGTGACCAAGAATGCGCGAACGACCTTCCTTTACACAGGAAGACAAGCGGTTTCCTATCAAACGGAATTTCTCCGCGCAATGACCCAAAAGCAGCCTGCGATCGCAAGACTTTCAAACGAAGCCATAGACGCCTTTGGCGAAATTTCGCACATTCCAAGCGGATTTTATTCCTGCCGTTATCTTGACCTTCCTTCAAGTGAGCGGATCAACCTTACTGGCGGCATCTCTGTGGCATCTGCTCGCGGCAAGCTGAACGTCTCTCCCTATCGCACCGCGCTCCAAACTGCCCTGACGGCAATTCTCTCAAGCGTCGTGTCGGGCGGCTCAGTGGAAGACGAAAAAATCGCAGTTTCCTTGCGCGCCCCCTCTGCCGAGAGGGACGAGGGCCGCGTCGGACAGTTGCTTTCTGCGATCCTCGGAATTTACCGTCTCCAATGCGAGCTGGCGATCCCTGCCGCCGCGACGGAGCTTTTGACCGACGATGCGATCTCCGACCCCGAGCTGTGCGTGTTCTCGATCTCTCCCAAGGAGACGCTTCCCTCTGAATTTGTAAAAAGCGGTTCGACGCTATACTGTGTTTCCCCCGCAACGGATGAGAACGGACTGCCGAACTTTGACGCCCTGCGCCGAATGATCCGCGAATTGAAGGAATTTTGCAGCCAAGGCTTCATCAAGAGTGCGCGCGTGCTTTGCAACGAGCGCATCACCGATGCGGTCGAGGCGATGGAAACGGATAAGCTCTCCTTCCATTTGACCGACAGAGCGGCGCTCACGGGCGCAGAAATTCCCATGGCAATCATTCTGGAATCCGCTGAAAAGCTCCCGTACTCAGCCATCGGCTACGTGACCGCACGCGAAAACGTGACGCGTGAGGTTCCCTCGCTTCAAATTCCTGCATTTGAGAAAACGCTCAACCGCGGGGATGCCTACGAGATTCTGATCCTGTCGGAGGAGACCGACGCGGACGCGATCAATCTCGCCCGAATCCTCCGTAGCAAGGGCGCGAATTGCGTCAGTCTCTTTGACACAACGCCCAACGGCGTCATTGCCAGAGCGATGATGAGCGCGCAGCTCGTGATTCTGTGCAAAGACTTTACGCCTGATATCAGCGAGCAAATTTCCTTTGCGTGCCGTGTATTGCACGAGGCAGGCGGACAGATTCTGCGTATCAAGAGCACTGCCGATCTCCCCAATGAGATCGCAGATTTCACTTTGCCAAAGGGACTCTCGTCCGATCTATTGGCGCAGATCGCGCTTGAATGCGAGAGATCGAAAAGTTTTTCGTAAAAAAAAGAAGAAAATTCAAAAAAACACTTGCAATTTCAAAAAAGATATGATATAATATCTAGCGTTGTACAGTAATTTCTGCCCCGTATGGGTTTCCCTTACGGTGAAGCGTTTTATGTAGGAGGTGTCACAAATGGCAAAGTGCTGTATCTGCGGCAAGGGCGTGGTGTTCGGACAGAACGTTTCTCACTCCCATCGTAAAACCAATAGAACTTGGAAGCCCAACATTCGCAAAATCAGATTGGAAGGCAGCAAATCCATCAACGTTTGCTCCCGTTGCCTGCGCACCATGAAAAAGGCGTAATCAATGATTGTGCAAATAGAGAGTATGGCAGACACGCCTTTGCGGTGTCTGCCCTTTCTTTTTGGAAAGGATCGACCGCTATGATCGCGATACTGGATTGCCGAACGCCAAGGTCTGTTTTGGAGGCGCTTCAGAAACGAGGATTTGAAACACTTCTCCTCCCGCCGCATCCCGCGCTTCCCTCACCCGTTGCATCCCACCCCGACCTGCTTCTGTTTTTTACCGAAACCGAATGTATGACCGTGAGATCCTACGGACAGATTGCGCAGCCGATCCTCTTTGAGATCGCGCAAAAAACAGGTCGAAAAATCATATTTTGCGACGAGGAGCTTGGGGATCAATATCCGCGGGATATTCTTTTGGATGCGGCAAAAATCGGGGAGCATCTGATCTGCCATCCCGATCACACGTCCAAGAATGTGTTTGAACGATTTCCGAGCACCGTAATCCCCACACGTCAAGGTTATGCCAAATGCTCCTGCGTTCCCGTATCCGACCGCGCGCTAATCACATCAGATCGGTCGATCGAAAAAGCCGCAGTATCTGCGGGCATCTCGGTTCTGCTCATCGAGGGCGGAAGCGTGGAATTGCCCGGCTACGATACGGGATTCATCGGCGGCGCGGCATCCTGCGCCATCGGACGGGATTTGGATGAAATTTATTTTTGTGGAGATCTTGATCGCCATCCAAGCGGCGACCACATCCGCTCATTTTGTCAACAACACGGAAAGACCGCCGTCACGCTCGGCGACTTCCCTCTGACCGACGTTGGCACCATGTTTCTGTTATAAAGGAGAATTTATCATGGAAAAAGCAAAAATTCAGCGCATCAACGAGCTTGCAAAGCTTTCCAAGGAGCGCGAGCTGACCGCCGACGAAGCGGCTGAGCAAAAGGCTCTTCGCGAGGAATATATCGCGGAATTTCGCGCGCAGTTCCGCTCTACCCTTGAGAATACTGTAATCCAAGATCCCGACGGTAAGCGCACGCCCCTGCCCGAGTACCACAAAAAGTGCTGATCGGGCAAGTTGCGACCGAAAAACAAGCGAAAGCCCAAAAACCACTTTACAAATTTTCGAAAGTGTGATATACTATATGTAGAAATTTCACGGAGGCAGAAGAAATGGCAGAGCTGATTTTTTCAACTCGGACAAGCGAGGTCGCACAGACCGAACAGCTTGGCGCAGAATTGGCAAAAAAAATAAGCCAAGGCAACGATCTGCCTTTTTTCGTGGCACTCTACGGGGATCTCGGGGTCGGAAAGACCGCCTTTGTCCGAGGATTCACCTCGGTCATCGCGCCGCGCGCAGGCGTTCGCTCCCCTACCTTTGCGCTGGTGAACGAATACCGAGCGTCGCCCCTCTCGGTTTTTCATTTTGATATGTACCGCATCACCGACGAGGACGATCTCGTCTCGATCGGATTTTACGATTATCTTGACAGACGCGGAATTTGTCTTGTCGAATGGAGCGAGAACATTCCCTACGCCCTTCCCGACGACTATATCCGCGTGACCATTGAAAAGGACGATCTTACAACGCCCGACAGTCGTCTCATTACCGCAGAACGGATCGGAGGAATTTGACATGCTCATACTTGCTCTTGAAAGCTCTGCCTTGACCGCCTCGGTTGCCATCTGCGACGGCGATCGTCTGTTGGGAGAATACACCGTGAACAACGGAAACACCCACAGCGAGACCCTGCTTCCCATGACGGAGGCCTTGCTTCGCGATCTGAGACTTTCGGTCTCTGACATTGATCTCTTTGCCGTCTCGGCGGGTCCCGGATCCTTTACGGGAATCCGAATCGGCGTTTCCACCCTCAAGGGGCTTGCGTTTGGCTCAAAAAAGCCTTGCGTCGGTGTTTCGACGCTGGAGGCGATGGCATATAATCTCTATATTCCGAACGGACTGATCTGCCCCGTGATGAACGCGCGCAGAAAACAGGTCTACACGGCTCTGTTCCGTGAATCGGAAGGAAAAATGGAGCGCTTGATGCCCGACTCCGCCATCTCGGTAGAGGAGCTGGACAAAATTCTTGCCGCATATGACGAGCCCGTCTACTTCGTTGGAGACGGCTATGATCTGGCGGTCGAAAACATCACCCACACCTTTGGAAGCACGCCCGACCGTCTGCGCCATCAAAGCGCAGCCTCGGTTGCCAAGGCGGCTTATCTCGCCTACTCGGAGGGAACCTATTCTTCCGACGGCGAGGTCAAACCGATTTATCTGCGCCCCTGCCAAGCAGAGCGGGAGCGTATGGAAAAAGAATCTATGAAACAAGAGGAAAAGAATCCATGAAGCAGAACAAAATCACCATTGGCTGCGATCACGCAGGCTACGAACTGAAGCTGAAGGTCATCGAACACCTCAAGAGCCGCGGCATTGAGGTCATTGACGTGGGAACACATTCCACCAATAGCTGTGACTACCCCAACATCGCACACGAATTGTGCAAAAACATTCAGGACGGCGTGACCGAGCTTGGCATTCTCATTTGCGGAACGGGGATTGGTATGTCCATGGCGGCAAACAAGCACCGCGGCATTCGCGCGGCTGCCTGCTCCGACACCTTCAGCGCACGTCTGACGCGCGTTCACAACGATGCAAATGTTCTTTGCTTTGGCGAGCGCGTGGTTGGCATGGGTCTTGCAATCGATCTGGTCGACAACTTCATTGATGCGGAATTTGAGGGCGGAAAGCACCAAAAGCGCGTGGATCTGATCACCGCGATCGAGCAGGAAAACCTCTGATTCTCTGATTTTACTCTAAAGGAGGAGCTCCGATCATGGCCATATTCAGATCTCCCTTTCTCTTCAAAACACAATACAAAACCGCCGCGCTGATCCTGGCTGCAGGAAACTCCACGCGTATGGGCGGTGACATCTCCAAGCAGTTTATGGAGGTGGACGGCGTTCCCGTTTTGGCGCTGACGCTGATGGCATATCAGAAAACCGCTCGAATCAGCGAGATCATCGTTGCCTGCCGACTGGAGGACTTTGATGAGGTTGCGAGAATCCGCGAAAAGTACGGCATCTCCAAGCTCAAGCAGGTGGTTGCAGGCGGAAAGGACCGTCGCGAATCGGCGGAGAGAGCCTTTTCCAAGGTAGGCGACGATATCCGCTACGTTGCGATTGCCGACGGCGCGCGTTGTCTGATCACCCCCGAGGAGATCGCTGACGTTTGTCTGACTGCATACCGTCACCGCGCGGCATCTGCCGCACAAAGAGTGGTTGGAACGGTCAAGCGCACCACGCCTCGCGGCGCGGTCATCGAAACGGTAGACCGCCACAATCTCTGGGAGGCGCAAACCCCGCAGGTATTCCACGTCGCACTCTATGCCACAGCTCTCAAGAAGCTCAAGCAATCGGGCTATTCTGCCGTGACCGACGATAACGAAATCGTGGAACGCATGGGACACAAGGTTCAGCTTGTGGAGTGCAGCAAGCAGAATATGAAGATCACGACTCCCGAGGACATTGCGATCGCAACCGCGATCCTGAAAATGAGAAAGCAACAGGAGGAACAGAAATGAGCGCGCTTCCCTTTCGAATCGGACACGGATATGACGTTCACCGCCTTGTTCCCGACAGAGATCTGATCCTCGGCGGTGTCAAGATCCCGCATGAAACGGGACTTCTCGGTCATTCCGATGCCGACGTGCTGACGCACGCGGTGATGGATGCGCTCCTTGGGGCGCTGGCTCTGGGAGACATCGGAAAGCTCTTTCCCGACAACGATCCCGCCTACAAGGGCGCGGACAGTCTTTGCCTTGCCGAGGCGGTCATGCGCGAGATCGCGTCTCGCGGTTGGAGGATCGTCAACGTCGACGCAACGGTTTTGGCGCAAGCGCCAAAGCTTGCTCCCCACATTCCACAGATGCGCGAGAATCTTTCGCGCGTACTCAACACCGAGGTGGATGCGATCAGCGTAAAGGCGACCACCGAGGAAAAGCTTGGCTTTACAGGCGAAAAGCTCGGCATTGCCGCGCACGCGGTTTGTCTGTTGGAACGCATCTGATTATGAAAAGCAAGACGGGATCACGGACAGCTTCTCCAAACGACCTTGACCATTTACGTCTTCTCCGTTTCCGCTTGCGTATCTTTTACTACAGAATATGTACGATGGATCTTTTCTGACAGGATTCGTCACATCATTATGATTGAAATTGAGGTTATGTGCTATGTTGTATATTGCTCCTTCTCTTTTGGCTGCAGATTTTGCAAATTTGGAACACGAGGTTAAGCGCATCGCGGCTGCGGGCGCAAATTTCCTTCATCTGGACGTTATGGACGGCGCATTCGTCCCCAACATCAGCTTTGGCGCACCCGTCATCGGCGCACTTCGCCCGCACAGCAAGCTGATCTTTGACGTACATCTGATGATCGAGGAGCCCATCCGCTATCTGAACGATTTCGTCAAGGCGGGAGCCGACATCGTGACCTTCCATCTGGAGGCTTGCTCCGATCCCAAGAAAATGATTCAGGCGATCCGCGAGAAGGAGGTCAAGTGCGGACTTGCGATTTCCCCTGCCACCCCCGTGGAGCAGATCATTCCCTATCTTCCCGACATTGATATGGCTTTGATCATGACCGTCGTTCCCGGCTTTGGCGGACAGGCATTGATCCCCGAAACGCTGGAGAAGGTTCGCACCGTTCGCAGATATGCAGAGTCTCAGAATCTGAAGCTGGATATTCAGGTTGACGGAGGACTGACTCCCGACAACGTAGGACGCGCGACCGCTGCAGGCGCAAACATCATCGTTGCAGGCTCCTCTGTGTTTGGCGCGAAGAAGCCCTCGGTTGCAATCTCGAAAATGCGCGAGGCTGCGGCACAGAACCCCTATCAGGCATAATTAAAAACGAAAAAAGTCCCGAACAGAGTTCCTCTGTTCGGGACTTTCTTTTGTTGTGATCTGAAATTATGCTTCAGTCTCTTCCTCTGCAACGTAATCCTCGGGCATTGCCTCGGACTCTGCAACCTGCTCCTCCAGAATGGAGCGAATGGAAAGGCTGATCTTCTGGTTCTCGTCATCGATCTCAATGATGCGAGCATCCACGATCTGACCGATCTCCAGAACCTCTGCAGGACGGGAAATTCTCTGCAGCGCGATCTGAGAAATGTGGATCAGGCCGTCAACACCGTCAATCACCTCTGCAAATGCGCCGAAGGGCATCAGGCTCACGATCTTAACCGATGCGATATCGCCGATTGCATAACGGGACTTGAAGATGTTCCAGGGATTGTCTGCCTCGGTCTTGTAGCCAAGGGAGATTCTCTTCTTCTCGGGATCAAAGCTCTTTACGAATACCGTGATCTCGTCGCCAATGTTCAGAACCTCTGCGGGGTTCTTGATGTGCTTCCAAGAAAGCTCGGTTACGTGAACCATTCCGTCCACACCGCCAAGGTCAACGAATGCACCGTAAGAGGTCATGCTCTTAACAGCACCGGTGTAAACCTTGCCTACCTCAATGCCTGCCCAGAACTCAGCCTCCTGTGCGCGGCGCTCCTCGCGCTGCACCAGACGAATGGACCCGATTGCCTTCTTGTTGGGCTTTACTTCGATCACCTTGAAGGAAACAGTCTGACCAACCAGAGTGGAGAGATCTCCATCCTTCGGTACGCCGGACTGGGATGCGGGAACGAATACGCGGTTGGAATTTACAAAGATCTCAACGCCGCCCTTGACAGCCTTTGCAACCTTTCCTTCCAGAACGGTCTTCTCCTCGCACGCGTTTACAATGCTCTGCCAATTCTTATCGGCATCCACTCTCTTCTTGGAGAGCTCGGCAACGCCTTCGATATCGCTTACGCGAATAACGAAAGCCTCAACCTCGTCGCCCTTCTTGAAGTTCTCGGTCAATCGAAATGCAGGATCATCAGAAATCTGTTCTGCCTTGATGTATCCGGTCACGCTTGTGCCGAGGTCAAGCTGCAATTCAGCATCAGATACCTGTGTAACGGTACCGGTAACAACGTCTCCTGTATTTAAAGTTAAGCATTTTTCGTTGAGCAGTTCTTCGAAATTTTCATTTTCGATCATGGTTTTATATACCTCCTCTATTTCATTGCGTGGCGTTGATGCACCCGCAACAATTCCTATGTGATGGGCGTTGATCGGCGTTTTTTCGATCAACTCGGCAGAATTTGCGATCCATACCGTATTTCGGCAATTTCTACGGCAAATCTCGTAAAGCTTTGCGGTATTCGAGCTTTCTCTTCCGCCGATGACAACGATGAAATCGCACTCTTGCGACAGAGCGTCTGCTTCACTCTGCCTTAATTCAGTCACACTACATATTGTATCAAAAATTACGCAATTTGTACAGTAGTTTTTGAGATTTTTTTGACTTTGGTTCCAATTAGCCAAATTCAAGGTGGTTTGCGCCGCCATAACGGGCGTTTTTTTGTTCATTTTGACGGCTTCCAAGGTAGGAATCGCTTGATCCAGCGCATCTGCGTTCGGATAAACGTATTTTTCGCCGTCAAAATAGCTCATAATGCCGATCACCTCGGGGTGCGCCTCCGCACCGATCAGGATAAAGAAACGATCGGGCGCGCTGTTTTCCTGCGCGATCTTGTGTATCTTCTTGACGTACGGACAAGTGCAGTCGATCCAATGAAAATGGGGATTTGCGCTTGCATAGGATTCGAGCTGCTCCTGAATCTGCTTGGAGCACCCGTGTGCGCGAACGAGGATCGTTGCCGGTTTTTCGGAGCTTGCTTCCTGCGCGATCCTTGCCATATCGGCTTCCGTGGCAACCTGCACGCCTCTCTGACGAAGCGACTCGTTATACGTCTCGTTGTGGATCAGATGTCCAAGCGTATAGACCGTCTCTCCTTTTTTTGCAGCGCGAAGCGCATCCTCCAGTCGATCGGTCGCACGCTTGACACCAAAGCAAAAGCCTGCGTTCTTTGCAACCGTAACCTTCATATCGCCACCTCCGTTTTGATGTGTTTACTGACCGATCTTTTCACGAACCAGCGCAAGGATCGCCTCGGTGCATTCATCGGGAGACATTCCCGAATTGTCGAACGTGATCGCGTCGGGTGCGGCAACCGCAGGCGCGACGGCTCTGTTGCGGTCGTTGCGGTCTCTTTGGATCATGTCAGCGAGAACCGACTCGTAATCGGTCTCCATGCCCTTTGCCTTCAGCTCCTCGTACCGACGCATTGCGCGGCACTCGTCGCTCGCGGTCAAAAAGATCTTGACGTTTGCGTTGGGAAGGATCACCGTTCCGATGTCTCTTCCGTCCATGACAACACTGTTCTCCCGCGCGATCGAGCGCTGGGTATCCAGCAAAAACGCGCGAACCGCAGGGATTGCCGAAACCGCAGACGCGTACATCGACATCTCGGGGGTACGAATGCGATCTCCCATCGCTTCCCCGTTCAGATAGACCTGCTGGGTTCCGTTTTCATACCCAAGCTTCAGCTCGATCTGGGGCAGGAGCGACTCGACCGCTTCAGCATTCTTGGGGTCTGCATTTTTTGAGCGCACGTAATAGCCGATGGTGCGGTAGAGCGCACCTGTATCCACGTAAACGATCCCCATCTTGGCGGCAAGTGCCTTTGCCACGGTGGATTTTCCCGCTCCGCTGGGACCGTCGATTGCAATTTGAAACATCATTTCAAAGACTCCTTCATTCGTTTTGTGCTTGAGGAACTTGATACGCTGCAGCCTCTCCCGCGGCATACGCCGTGGAGAACGCGATCTGCAGATTGAAGCCGCCCGTGTAGGCGTCGAGGTCAAGAACCTCTCCTGCAAAATACAGACGGGAAATCAGCTTGGATTCCATCGTCTTGGGCGAGATCTCTCTCACGTCCACGCCCCCTCTGGTGATGATCGCCTCGGAGATGGGGCGCACGCCATAAATCTCAACCGTGAGGCACTTCATGTGCCGCACGATACGCTCGCGCTCCTCTCTGGTGATCGAATTGACCTTTTTGTGAGGATCGATTCCGCAAAGTCGGATAAAGGGCTCGATCATTTTCTGAGGCAACAAATCGCCGAGCGAATTGGCAAAATCGCGATTCTGATATTTGGAAAAGTCAGACAAGAGACGCGCATCCAGCTTTTTCTCATCCAGTGCCGGCTTGAGGTCGATCTGCGTCTCGTAACGACCTGCGCTGATGTCGGTCAAGTGGGCTGACGCCGACAGGACCATGGGGCCCGAAAGCCCAAAATGCGTGAACAGCATCTCACCAAAGTCCTCATAAACAGACTTTCCCGTTTGACGGTCTATCATTCGCAGAGCAACGTTTTTGAGTGCCAACCCCTGCATGGAAGCACACAGCTTTCCCTTGGCAACCAAGGGGATGAGAGAGGGCTGCAGGTCGGTCACGCGGTGTCCTGCGCTCTTGGCAAAGCGATAGCCGTCTCCATCCGATCCCGTCGTGGGATAGGACAAGCCGCCCGTACAAACGATGACCGCGTCGGCATCAAGCATCCCCGATACCGTTTTGACACCAACGGCAACGCCGTTCTCTATCACGATCTCCTTCACCTTTTCGCGGAAGATCTGCACGCCGCAATCGCGACATTGCTTCTCGAGCGCCGAGACCACGTCCTGCGCCTTATCCGACACGGGAAAGACGCGCTTTCCTCTCTCGGTCTTGAGGGGAACGCCAAGGCTCTCGAAGAAACGCTTGGTATCCTCGGTGGAAAAGCCAGAAAGAGAGGCGTACAAAAAGCGAGGATTGGTGGGAACGTTTTCTAGAAACTCCCGCTGATCGCAGTCATTGGTCAGATTGCATCTTCCCTTTCCTGTGATCCGAAGCTTTTTGCCGAGGCGATCGTTCTTCTCAAAGAGCACCACGTCGGCTCCGTGCTGTGCGGCGGAGATCGCCGCCATCATGCCTGCCGCTCCGCCGCCTACAACGGCAACGAGCGTCGCATCAGGAGTTCTTTTTATCGTAAACATCGTACTGATCCCAGATCTTTTCCAGCTCGTGAAGTCTGTCGGTGATCTCCGCGCTCTTCTTCCGAGCCACCGCAACGATCAGCGAATTGATCACGCTCAGAGGCGCGACCAAGGAATCCACGAAGGAGTTGGTATCGCTTTGCGCGATGAGAAGCTGACTTGCCTGCGATGCAATGGGAGAATTGATGCTGTCGGTAATGGCAACCACGTCGGCATCCTTGGTTCTTGCGAACTCCACCGCGTTGATGACACGCTTGGAATATCTCGGGAAGCTGATGGCAACGAGCACGTCGTTTTCCTTGATGGGCATGAGCTGCTCGAACATCTCACTTCCTGAGGTCGTCTGCAAGAGCTTGACGTTGTCAAACACCATACGGAAGCTGTGATTGAGGAATCCAGCCAAGGAGGACGAGGAACGCACGCCGAGAATATAGATGGCGTTTGCGTTGATGATCTTCTCTACCGCTTCCTCAAAGGACTCGCGATCGATGCTCTCCAGCGTACGGCGAATGCGATCGGCGTCGGAGGTCAGCACCTTTTCGAGCACGTCACCCTCGCCGATAATCTGATTGGTGACCTCCATTCTCTGAAAAGAGGTCAGTCTGGTGCGGATCAATGCCTTCAGAGAGTGTTGAAATTCGGGATATCCCTCGAATCCAAGCTCATTGGCAAAGCGCACGACGGTAGATTCGGACACGCCAACGATGCCGCTCAATCTGGATGCAGTGAGGTAGGCTGCCTTATCGTAGTTCACAAGAATGTACTCGGCAATGCGCTTCTGTCCCTTGGAAAAGGAAGGAAGCCCCTCCTCGATCGTTTTTAACAAATCATGGTTCATACTATCACCCACGTTTCTTCAACAATGTCAATTTTGAAACTTTGCATTCATTATATTATACCGCAAAAAGATCAAGTTGTCAACATCAACTTGATCTTTCCACGTTTGTTTTAACAATTTATTCAAAAGAATCACAGCATCTTTTCCATGGTGGTTTTCAAGGGAAGCAGCCCCTTTTTCTCATAAAATCGACGCGCGCCGTCGTTCAGCTCCCAGACGTTGAGGGTGATGCGAGCGCACCCCTGCGCCTTGGCAAACGCCACGACGTGATCGTAAATCGTAGAGCCCACACGCGCCCCTCTGATCGTCTCGTCCACGCAGAGATCGTCGATATAAAGGCTCTTGATGGGACGGGGCGAGTGCCCCGTCGGAGGCGCCTCAAACATACAAAAGGCGTATCCGACCACGCGTCCGTCAAGCTCTGCCACGAACACGGGACGTGCCTGTGCATCCTCAAAGATCTCGGACAGTTCCTCGTCCGTATACTTTCTTGCGCCTTCAAAAAACAGATCCGGTCTTCCCTTTGCGTGCACGTCGTGTACCTGATAGAGCAGCCGCGCCACCGCCGGAATATCTGCCGCTGTTGCCTGTCTGATGTTCATGGTGTCGCCTCCTTTTTTCGTCTTACAGTATAGCACAGACTTTCCAAATTGTCAAGATACAGAAAGAGGAGCCGTATGCGACTCCTCTGTTTTTATGCCTGCTCCGCCAGGCAAACGTCCATGCTCACGTTTCTCAACTCATCCAGCTTGCGATTTCTGAAATAGAGGGCCACGTCGATGGAAATTTCAATAAAATTCAACACGTAGAAGAAAAAGCTCAAATAAAAGATAAATCCGGACGCACCAAGCGCATACAACTGCAGAGCCTTTCTAAAGATTCCAAATGCATATCCAATAAGCAAGAAGACCTCAAAAAACAGACTTTTTCCCTTTGCCGTTCCCGACATCCAGGACTTTCTGATCGAGATCGGCCAAGAAAGGCCAAAGCAAAAAATCGTCAACGCCTCCAAAAGATTTGCAATTGCCATTTCGTTCATGCGAATAGCCTCCTTTTTCAAATTTTCTCTTGACTTTCTTCGTCTAATACATTATAATACATTTGTTGCCATATGTAAAATGTATATTACGAATTATATCTATATAAATTTGATATGGAGATAGGAAATGTATATCAACTACGACTACTACAAAATTTTTTATTACGTTGCAAAATGCGGAAGCTTTACGCGGGCGGCGGATATTCTGCTGAGCAATCAGCCGAATCTCACGCGCGCGGTCAAAAATCTGGAACAGGAGCTTGGATGCACCTTGTTTGAGCGTTCCAACAAGGGGGTGACGCTGACCGATGCAGGGGAACGTCTGTTAGCCCACGTTTCGGTTGCAATTGAGCATATTCAGACTGCCGAAGCGGAAATTTCAAACAACCAAAGCCTCAAAAAAGGAATCCTATCCATCGGCGCGACCGAAATTGCCCTTCGCTGTTTTTTGCTCCCCATTCTTAACCGTTTTTCGGCGCGATATCCCGGTGTTCGCATTAAAATCCTGAACATTTCCTCGCCGCAGGCACTCTCGATGCTCAAGAATAATCTGATTGATCTGGCGGTCGTGACCACTCCGTTTGAGCACACCGCTGAGCTTTCGCGACGAACTCTCATGGAGTTCTCGGAGGTCGCGGTGGGGGGCGATTCATTTGCTCATCTCACATCCGGAAAGCCTTTAAGCAGAAGCGAGCTTTCCAAATATCCGATCATATCCCTGGGCACAAGCACGGCAACCTACGAGTTTTACCTTCATGAATTTATGAAAGAGCAGGTTCCCTTTCACGCAGATGTGGAGGCTGCGACGGCAGATCAGATCCTTCCCTTGGTTCAATACAATCTCGGCATTGGATTTGTACCCGAAGAATTTTTAGAGGACAGTCCAGACAACTGTCATCGAATTCCGCTTGACATTGCACTCCCAAAGCGTGAGATTTGCCTTGTAAAGCGAAAAAAGCATTCCCTTCCCCCTCCTGCCGCAGAGCTGGAGCGCATGATTCTTGAGTAAAAGACACGAAAACGGATATCCGCTTTTGCGGGTAGCCGTTTGTAAATTTTAGAACAGAAAGATCAGGGACTGCGGTACGGGCACGACC
>JAZSBE010000026.1:0-4487 GCA_045602215.1 Eubacteriales bacterium
TATCAGTACAACGACGTAGAAGTAAACTGCTTCTTCAGAGTGGTCGACAACTCCACGGGTGACTACGGTTGTCTCGTTATCGACGATTTCCGAGTCAATCTCGAGAGCGCGCCCGAGGGCTACATCGCGGCAATTCAGTAACTCCCAAAAATCGCGCAATAAACCAAACACCCCCACCGAACACGGTGGGGGAAGAAAGAAAAAATATGACAATTACAAAAATTAAAAAACCGCTTTTTCACATCACGGGAGAAACCGGTTGGATCAACGACCCCAACGGGTTGATCTATTACAACGGTCAATATCACGCCTTCTACCAGCATTATCCGCACGATACCAAGTGGGGGCCGATGCATTGGGGGCACGTTGTCAGCGATGATCTGACAAACTGGCGATATCTGCCCTTTGCACTGACACCGGGCGATGAATGTGACAAAAACGGTTGCTTTTCGGGAAGTGCCATCGTGCACGACGGAAAGCTGTGGCTGATGTACACGGGCTTTATCGAAAATCAAGGCGGCGAGACCATCAGACAGGTTCAGTGTCTGGCGGAAAGCTCTGACGGCATCACCTTCAAAAAGCACGGCGTCGTGATTGGCGAGGAGAAATTGCCAAAGGGTTACGCGTCTTGTGATTTTCGAGATCCCAAGGTTTGGCTTCACGATGGATCCTTTTGGTGTATTATCGCTGCCAGAAGAATCGAGGGCAGAGGCAGAATCCTGTTATACAAATCAAAGGATTTGTTTGATTGGGAGTATGTCAGCGATCTGTTTGGAACGGACTCTGCCGGAACCATGATCGAATGTCCCGACTACAATGAGGTGCTTGGGTATCTGCTCTTTTGTGAGCAGTTCCAGCCAAGCGAAAACGGCGTGCATCTCAACGTCCATACCTGTCGGTTTTGCATTGGCAAAATAGACTATTCCACCGGCCGTTTCGTAGAGGAATCGCGTGGAATCGTGGACTACGGCTTTGATATGTACGCGCCCCAGACGTTCGGCGGAAAGCCTGTCATGATGGGTTGGCTGAATATGTGGGACAGAAACGTCCCGTCCGAGAAGTATGGCTTTGCAGGTATGCTGACGGCGGCGAGAAACGTATCCGTGGGAGATGGCAGACTGTATCAGGAGCCCGTCGTAAACTGCGGTGAGGCGTACAAATGTGCCGTGTCTGACAGGCTTGAGGACAAGGCTTCCAAGGGTGTCATTACCATCAAGGCAACCGATCTCGAAAGCCTTGATGTGAAGATGCGGTCCAACGGCGAGAATTACACACGGTTGACTCTGAATGATGGAGAATGGGTGTTTGACCGTTCCAAATCAGGCGAGGCGATTATCGGCGTGGAAAAGGACCCCGATTCCTTGAACGGGATTCGCCGTATGCCGTGCTCGGGCAAAAAGGAGATCACTCTGACGATCGTGATGGACGAGTTTTCGGTGGAGATTTTTGAAGACGGCAGAGTGCTGTCCTCCACGATCTATCCTCCCGCTGACGCAGACGGCTTGGAGATCGACGTGAAAGCAGAAAGCTGTCAGTACGAAAGAGCAACCATCCTTGTCCAAGAATAAAAAGGAGAGCGTTGCGTCCATAAAGACGCAACGCCTCACTACGGCACAAAACGCAGTATACAGGATTTGATGATCCCGTATACTGTGTTTTTTGTGACCTGAAATAGCAAATAGAGATTAAAAAATATTTGTCGGATTCAAAGAAGAGTCGAACTTTTTTGAATACAAGTCTTGACATTTACATAATTATACGATATAATGAGAATATTAATACACTTTACGTATTTTGGAGGTACGAAAAATGAAAAAGATGTTATCCCTTGCGCTGGCGATCGTGATGCTGGTGACCTGTATGCTCAGCCTTGCATCCTGCGGCAATGAGATCATTGTTCACACCAACGCGTTCTTTGCTCCTTTCGAATACTACGACGGCGAGGAGATCGTCGGCGTTGACGTTGAGATTATGGACATGGTTGGACAGAAGATGGGCAAAAAGGTGAAGTTTGTAAACACCGAGTTTGCGGCCATCATTGATAACGTGAAGGAAGGCAAGGTCTGCGATGCAGGCGCTGCCGGAATCACCATCACCGATGAGAGAAAAGAGAAGGTGGATTTCTCCACTCCTTACTACACCTCTGTTCAGTACGTGATCTTCAAGGCAGACGATACGACCGTTGCGACTAAGACCGTTGACGGCGTAGAGTACATCGTTTGGGATGCTTTGGCAGGCAAGAAGATCGGCACGCAGCTCGATACCACCGGTTGGATTTATACCGACGGTGAGATCAACGCGACTGAGGCTGACGAGAACTACGGCTACGACGGTGTTCTCTACGGCAAGAATTGTGAGCACAAGGCGTTTGATAACGCGCAGCTGGCTGCAGACGGAATCGGCAACCTTGTAGACGTCGTAATCATCGACGAGCTTCCCGCTCAGTTCATTACTTCCAAGAACAGTGCTCTGAAGTGCGTTCCTCTGTACTATGCAGGTGAGACCGATGCAGAGGATGCTCCCGTTGAGGAGCAGTACGCGATCTGCGTAACCAAGGGCAACAAGGAGCTTCTCGATGCGATCAACGAGGTTTTGGAGGAGCTGTTGGTTGAGGATGCCAACGGACTGACCCAGATCGAAAAGATGGTTATGAAGCACATGGGCATGGAGTCCTGATTTCATATAGCGATACATGATACGAAAAAGAACAATGTCGGCAGGGTGTTGATCAGATTGACATTCGCTTTGCTACATCGTTCTTTTTCGTTGTGTTGGGGATCATTGCGTTGATTTGATAACATCTATTTAAGGAATATCCGAGGATAAAAAATTATGGAATTTTTTCAAAAAATACTGGAGCTTTTCAGCAATCCCAAGTATATGATCAATATTTGGAATGGCTTCAAAATGACCTTGGTGATCTCAGTATTTGCGGCTCTTTTCGGGTTGCTTTTGGGAACCTTGGTTGCCATGATCGGCATTGCAAAGGATAGCAAATTTATGAAGCTGCCAAAGCTGATTTGCAAGATCTACGTTACGATTATTCGCGGCACTCCCATGGCGCTGCAGTTGTTTATTATGGCGTATGTGATTTTTGCGATTCGGAATTTCCCCCTCGTGGTCACGGCAATCATTGCTTTCGGCATCAATTCGGGTGCCTACGTGGCGGAGAATATCCGAGCAGGCATTCTGTCCGTTGACATTGGACAAACCGAGGCGGGACGCGCCTTGGGACTCAACGGCCGCATCACCATGATGAAAATCGTCATTCCGCAGGCCATTAAAAACGTGATTCCCGCTATCGGAAACGAATTGATTGCCCTGATCAAGGAAACCTCTATCGTCAGCATGATTGGAATGTTTGATCTGACCATGGCTGCGAAGGTGATCGGCGGAGGAAACAATATGGCGAGCTACGTTGTTCCCATGACCGTGGTGGCGTTGTTCTATCTTGCCATTGTATACGCGTTGACGTTCGGAATCAAAAAGATTGAAAAGAGGTTGAGAGCAAGTGATAAGCGTTAAGAATATAAACAAGCAATTTGGATCGCTCCACGTTCTCAAGGACGTTTCCTGTCAGATCAAAAAGGGAGAAAAGGTCGTCATCATCGGCCCCTCCGGAAGCGGAAAAAGCACCTTGCTTCGGTGTATGAATTTGCTGGAGATTCCCACGGGGGGCGAGATTTGGTTGGAGGATCGTATGCTGACGGATACAGATCCGTATTTGCATCCCGATCTGCTGGAGACCACCAAAACCTTCAAGCGTCTTTGTGCTGCGGGAGAAGAGGATGCGCGGTCTCGGATCACAGAGGAAAGACTTCTCAAAAAGCGGGAGGGCAAGGAGTATCAACAGGCGGTTCAGGCATTTGAGGCAGAGTGCCGCGAGGATATCAATCTTGCCCGTCAAAATATGGGAATGGTATTCCAGCACTTCAATCTGTTCAACAATATGACCGTTTTGCAGAATATGACGCTCGCGCCCGTGCAGTTGAAGCTGAAGACGCAGGGGGAGGCCGAGGCGACGGCAATGGAGCTTTTGACCCGTATCGGTCTTTCGGACAAGAAGGACGAATATCCTTCCAAGCTGTCCGGCGGTCAAAAGCAGCGAATTGCCATCGTTCGCGCGCTGGCGATGAATCCGCGCGTGATGCTCTTTGACGAGCCTACGTCCGCGCTGGATCCGGAAATGGTTGGAGAGGTGTTGGATCTGATCCGCCAGCTTGCAGACGAGGGCATGACCATGGTGATCGTGACGCACGAAATGGGATTTGCCAGAGAGGTCGCGGATCGGATTCTGTTTATGGATGACGGACGGATCGCAGAGGAGGGAACTCCCGAAGAGATTTTCGGAAATCCCAAGAATCCCAGAACCAAAGAATTTTTGAGTAAAGTGCTCTGATCAAGACACCCTTCATGAAAACGAGCCGCACCCCAAAAACGTAATGCCGATATCGGTAAAAAGGCTGCCTATACTCGGGGACATTGCC
>JAZSBE010000027.1:0-48537 GCA_045602215.1 Eubacteriales bacterium
CCGATACCCTTGGTCTCTCTGGTGATACAGATGGATCCGCCGCCGATGCCGACCTTGATGAAGTCCGCACCGCAATCAGCCAGGAAGCGGAAGCCCTTGGCGTCAACGACGTTTCCTGCACCAACCTTGACCTTGTCGCCGTACTTGCTTCTGATCCAGTCGAGGGTGAGCTTCTGCCACTCGGAGAATCCCTCGGAGGAGTCGATGCAAAGCACGTCGGCACCTGCCTCAACGAGAGCGGGAACGCGCTCTGCGTAGTCTCTGGTGTTGATACCTGCGCCAACGATGTATCTCTTGTCTGCGTCGAGGATCTCTGCAGGATTGCTCTTGTGAGACTCGTAGTCCTTGCGGAATACGAGATAGCACAGCTTGCCTTTCTCGTCCACGATGGGGAGAGAGTTGAGCTTGTTATCCCAGATAATATCGTCTGCTTCCTTGAGCGTGGTTCCTTCCTTCGCCCAAATCAGCTTTTCGAAAGGAGTCATGAAGGTGGAGACCTTCTCGGAGGGATCCATGCGGGTCACGCGGTAGTCACGGCTGGTGACGATACCGAGCAGCTTTCCGTTTGCCGTTCCGTCGTCGGTCACAGCGATAGTGGAGTGTCCGTTTGCCGCCTTGAGTGCAATGACGTCAGCCAGAGTCGCGTCGGGGGTGATGTTGGAATCACTGATGACAAAGCCTGCCTTGTGGTTCTTCGCGCGCTTCACCATAGCCGCCTCGTCCTCAATGGACTGCGAGCCGTAGATAAACGCAACGCCGCCCTCCTTTGCCAGTGCAACCGCCAAGCGATCTCCCGATACCGACTGCATGATCGCAGACACCATCGGAATGTTCATGGTGATCGCAGACTTCTCTCCGCGGCGGTAGCGCACCAGAGGCGTGCTCAGGCTTACGTTCGCAGGAACGCACTCGCTGGACGAGTAGCCGGGGATCAAGAGGTACTCGTTAAAGGTGTGAGAAGGTTCATTCAAAAAAACAGCCATGGTAAATTCTCCTCCATTTCATCAAGCAGGCCCCGCAGGGTCTTAAAAGAGTTTTGTTTGACAACACAATCCACCGCAAAATCGGGGAAAATCCTCTCCGCGCGCGCCTGCGTCGAAAAACATTTATATTTGATACATTATATCATACTCGCATTTATTTGTCAATATTTTTCCCTAAAAAAATACGCACCGAACGGCTTGGGATTTTGTAGAAAAAGGCCAAAAAACGGTCGGGGCTCACACCCCAACCGTTTTCTGTTTTGATTCAAACCGGGGAGAAAAGGATCTTCACAAGTTATTAGAGCTTGTCGGACACGCCAATGGAAAAGCCTTCATTTCCACCGGATGCAAGTCTCCCAAATCTTAATCTATTTTTCCTTCCTCCATCAGCCGGCAAACAAATTCATCCGATAGCTGATATGCCACATCAATATCAACACAATACCATACACCATCTATCAATTGAATGCGCTTACTCGCTCTTATGATCGGAATTTCCTTCATGTAAAAATCAACGGTTGCAAATTTTGTACACGCCCCGCCTGTGAGATCATCGTTATTCACCCGATCCGTCTTGACGAAAGCTGATGTAAAATCAAATTCGAAGGAGCTGTCATTTAGTACATAGATAACACCATTATGATATAGATCCTCTCTCAAATAGACACCTCTTCCTATGTCAAGGCTGCCATACATGATAAAGCTTGGATTCTCATCTGTGCTTGTGTGATAGTAAAAATCGGGAAAAAACGGGAAATTGCTACGTCTTCCAAGCAAAATATCTTCTTGGGTTACGTCGATATCACAATCCCCCGAGATTTCATGAACCAAAATATACTTGTTATCTTTATATACCAGTGTACCTTCTCCTTCACCAAGGGAAAATCCGTCCACGGGATCCATAACATCGCCCGAAATCGTGTATTTTAATGCTTTCACCACTCCGCAAGAGGTCAATAAGAAGCAAAGCGCAATCAAAAGGACGATCGATAATCTTTTTTTCATAAGAAGTTCCTCGCTAAATCAAATTCGTATTGACCGTTTTCTGTTTTGATTCAAAACCACGAAAGGAAAATCTTCACGAATCGGATCAGGGCGGCGAACGCCAGCCACACAAGGGCAAAACCGATGACGAGCGCGAAGAGGGAGAACAAACGGAGATTCAGCACCGCCAGTCCCGACGAAATATTGGAGGAAATGGGCGTCCAGTAGGTCGCGCAGGCGATGACCAGCATCAGTACCCCGTAGATGGGCATCGCGCCAACGCTGCTCTTGATATCCTGCGGGCTGAGAGAGATGTGCAGGGAGACCGAGAGGATCACCAGAAGTCCCAGCGTGCTCTTGATCCAGTCGGCGCGGAAGGCATCGGGGATGCCGCGAATGAGGACAAACACCCCTTTTGCTACCTCTGCAAAGGTCGCGCCCGTCTCCCCCGTCACGGCAAGCGCGGAGGTCGTCGTCAGATACTCCGCCCAAAGCGTCGGGAAGCAAAGCCACAGTGCCAGAAGCGTCACACCCAGTCCGCTGAACAAGGGTCCCATACCGATGAACAGATTTCCGAACTTCGCCCAAAGGTTGCGCTTGGAGTAGCTATGCTCCACATAGCCGTAAACGCCGTTGGTGGGCCTCGGGTTCCAGAGCTTCATGCTCGTGATGCGATGGGAAAAGAGCTTGCACATGACAGCGTGCCCCAGCTCGTGCACGGGGGTGCCGATCATCGAGGTGGTGCGGAACCACATTCTCGATCCCGAACCGATCAGGCGGGAGAAGAGTCTGCAGATCCAGTGCACCAAAAGTCCGCACGCCACGAAGATCCCGAGCGTGCCGAGAATCAATTTCAAAAAATACAGCAAAAAATCAAGCATTTCTATGTTTTATCCTTCCGTTTTCATTTTTCGTTCCAGACGTCCGTGGGGTCGATCAGGGAAAGCCCGCATCGGTCGCAAACGCGATCCCCGCGATTGAGGAATCCGCAGGCCACGCACATCCGCCCCTGTGAAAGATCGTCGTGATGCCGTTTGGTCACGCGCGACACGTACGACTCCTCCGCGTCCGGTCGGCACCGTCTTGCAGGATCGCAAACGGGATAGGGCAGCTCCGAAAATCGGCAAAGATACGAGCCGGGGTAGTAATAGAGATAAAATCCCGTCTTTTGCTCAAATCGGATCCGACGCTTCTTGCCCTTGTCGGTGCGAACGATCAGGTAGGTGTGCTCGCGGAAATCATAATTGAGCGTCTTCATCTGACCGGGATCCTCGGTGGTGGTATAGGTGTGCGAGAGTGCCGACTGCTCAATCCGCCCCTCCACCGTCCTGTGGGAGAAGAATTTCCACATCCGAAAGAGGAAAAAGCCCGAAATCGCCGCGACGAGCATTAAAATGACCAATCTTAAACCAACCATCCGCCGCTCGGGAGGATAGGTCTGATGCGCGTCATTGTAGAACTGTGCGCCAAGGAAAAACACCGCCAGCCACAACAGATATCCGCCCATCCGACGGATTCTACGCCATCTGACAAAACGGATCAGGTCCCGATTTTCGCTTGGAATTTTGCGTTTCATGCGCTACCTCCTTCCCACTCACTCACAGAGCGCGTTTTTTTCTCGGATATCAGTATTATTCTATCATATCCCCCGATTTTTGTCAAGTCTCGCTTGGGGATTGAATAAGAAAACAAATGTCGTAGATTTTGTCTCATGCGACATATTTTTGGTTTTCTGCGACATTTTCAAAGATAAAGTGGTTTTGATTTTGAAAAAACACTATATCTTGTGTCTTTTTTTGGAAAAAAGTATTGACAAAACACAACAAATTTGATACAATAGGCTCGGATATTCCTGTATTACGAAGGAAAGGTGGGAATTTTTGATGGTTGTGCAATACCGCAGACGCAGACGTCGTATGCGGAAGAGTACCCTGTTCCTGCTTCTATTCGTCCTCGCCGCCCTTTTGGTATCCTGTACCGCGGGCAACAATTCGGCGTGGGTTCGGCAGGCACTCGGCACCGATACCGCAATCTATCGCGCAGAGCCCATCGTCGAAACGCTTGACTGTGAGGGAGAGGTTGCAAAGGAGCTTTGCGAGACCCTCGAGTGGTTCCTCTCGTGCAGTGTCCACCTCAAGGAATTCAAGAACGGCAGACAGGGACTTCGCCTCTATCGCGACGAGATTTTGAACAACCTCATGCGGCAGAATTACTCCGCCTACGTGGGCAATCCCACCGCGAGTGCCGCCGTCAGTCGCTTTTATCCGCATATCACGGCATCCGTTCTCATCCCCCAAACGGACTTCGAACTTGCCGTTTCCCATTGTTTGGGGCTCTCCTCGGTGTCCAACAGCAATGGTACGAACTTCTCTTATCTTTCCCGTGCCGCCTGCTACATCCCCCCCCTGCAGGCAAGGTCCTTGACAGTCCGCACGTCGGTGTTGTCATTGGAGGAAACGGAGCACACGTACCGCCTCTCCTTTTCTCTGGAGGATACCGAGGGGCAGTCCGCTCGTTACAGCGCGATGTTCGTCAAGCGCGCGGACGCGTCCCCCTATCTCAAATCCTTGACCGCAATTTAATCCTTCAAGCATAAACACCGCAGGAAAGTTGATTTCCTGCGGTGTTTGCGGTATAATAATAACAATAGATCATTTGAGACGGAACTGCTGATAAAAAAGGTGTCCCTATGAAAAACAAAAGCCTTGCGATCCTCTTGGCGGTCTATGAGCCGCGCGAGGATTGGCTGATCGAGCTGCTCGATTCCCTCAATGCCCAAACCTATCCGAATCTGAAGCTTTACGTGCGAGAGGATCGCTCCCCCACCTATCCCCGGTCGCGCCTCGGGGAGCTTTTGCACCGTCACGTCACGGCATTCCCTTGGGAACTGCGCCAAAACGACGCCAACCTCGGCTCAACCAAGACCTTTGAGCTGCTTGTGCGAGACGCATCTGAGGAGTACGTCGCGTTCTGCGATCAGGACGATGTCTGGCTGAAGGATAAGATCAAAAACGGGGTGGAGCTTCTGGAGAACAGCCCCCTCTCCCCCGCGCTCGTCTGCTCGGATCTCTGCGTCATCAACGGCGAGGGAAGGATCATCTCCCCCGATATGGCGCGCCACCGCCGCCGTCACATCTTTCTGCGAGGCGAGGGGCTTGCCCCCACCCTCTTTACCCGAAACTTCGTGGTGGGCTGCACCGTCATTCTCGCGCGCGAGCGCGCGGCGTCCTATCTTCCCTTTCCAAACGGAGTGGTTCACGATCACTATCTCGCCTTCCGCGCGTCGCTGGATGGGGCGATTGATTATCTTGAAGAGCCGCAGATTCTCTACCGCATCCACGGCAATAATCAGACAGGCGTGATGACGGGGGTGACCACCAAGGCAGACTACCTCCGCCTGCGCATCGGGGAGTATGCCTCGCGTGTGGAGACGTTTGCCCGATACGCGCCTCATCTTGAGGAACTCGACACGATGCGCGCCTTCGCCAAGGCGCGACGTGAGAACTTCAACCGCAAAAAGGGAGGCGCGCGTGCGCTATGGAGACTGCGAGGATGCAATCCCGCCGCAACGCTTTTTGAATTGGTCGCGCCAAGACTGCCCGACCCCCTTTTTCGGCTTGCCATTCGTATGATCCAAGCCCGCATCCTCTGATTTTGAAGAAATTTTGCCCATTCTACGAATCGGAGAGTGTTTTTTTGAAAAATCCCCCTGCGTCAGGGGTTGCTTATGACGCGGCGTCATGTGATATAATCGGTATCAAGGAGGTGATATTCGATGTCCAAATACACGACCGGCGAGCTGGCAAAGCTTTGCGGCGTATCGGTCAGAACCGTCCAGTACTACGACAACCGAGGGATTCTCACGCCGACCGAGCTGAGCGAGGGCGACAGACGGCTCTATTCGGATGCGGATCTGAAGCGCATGAAGACCGTCTGCTTTTTGCGCGACACGGGGCTTTCCCTCAACAGCATCGGAGAATTGATGCGGGAGGACAACGCCCGCGACGTGGTGTCTCTGATACTGGATCAGCACGAGCGGCTTCTGACTGACGAGCTTATAGCAACCAAAGAAAAGCTGGAAAAGCTTCACGAGCTGCGGCAAGCGGTCAAGCTGACCGAGAATTTTTCGGCAGAACTCCTATCGGACAGAGAGAACATCATGGAAAGCAGACAAAAGCTCAAACGCGTATACGCGACCATCTTTTTGGTGGCGCTTCCCCTCACCGCGCTCCAGTGGGCGACCATTGCCATGTGGATTGCGATGGGCATCTGGTGGCCCTTTGTAGCGCAATACGCCCTCACGATCCCCGCAGCGGTGTGGGTATCGTGCTATTACTTCAGGCGCGTATCCTACATTTGCCCACGGTGCAACACCGTCTTCGACCCCAGATTCAAGGAAGCGTTTTTTGCCAACCACACCCCCAGAACGCGCAAGCTCACCTGCCCCTGCTGCCGTGAAAAGAGCTTTTGCGTGGAGATCTATAAAAAGGAGGACACGCAGTCATGACGCCCGAACAGATCAAGGAATTTCTTCCCTTTCTCATTCCTCTCGTCATTCTTCAGTTTTCGCTTTTGGGCTACACCCTCTATCACATTCTCACGCATAAGACCTACAAGCGTTGGGATCGCCGCGTGTGGCTGATCATCACCCTTGTGCTGATGAACTTCGTCGGGCCCATTCTCTACTTTCTGTTTGGAAAAGAGGACGAATAAATGAGCATTCTCACCATCACCGACCTTTGCAAATCCTTTGGTGAAAAAAAGGTGCTGCGCGGCGTGAGCCTGTCGGTCCCCGCAGGCAGCATCTTTGGATTCGTGGGCAGAAACGGCGCGGGAAAGACCACCGCGATGAAGGCAATCCTCGGACTGCTCAAGACCGACGGCGGCGAGATCACCGTGGACGGCGAGTGCGTCCGCTTTGGAGAGACCCCCACCAACCGATGCGTAGGATATCTGCCAGACGTCCCCGAATTTTATTCCTTTATGACCGCGCGGGAATATCTCTCGCTTTGCGGCGAGGCACTCGGCATGAACCGCTCGGACGTACGCAAGCAGAGCGATCAGCTGCTCTCCCTCGTCGGACTTGCCGACGAGGGACACCGCATCAAGGGCTACTCGCGCGGCATGAAACAGCGGCTGGGCATCGCACAGGCGTTGCTTGGGAATCCAAAGCTTTTGATCTGCGACGAGCCTACCTCTGCCCTCGACCCCATCGGAAGGAAGGAGATCCTCGATATTCTTAAGTCGGTCAAGGATCGCACCACGGTGCTCTTCTCCACGCACATTCTCTCGGACGTGGAGCGCATCTGCACCGACGTGGCGTTCCTCCACGACGGCGTGATCGCCATGCAGGGGAGCGTCTCGGAGCTGAAAAGCCTCTACCCCAACGAGGATATTCTGGTGGAGACCGACACGGACGAGGACTGCGAGCGGCTGCTCGCGCGCTTTTCGGACGCCGAGCGGATCGAACGGGACACCCTTCGCGTCAAGGGGAACGGTGACACCATGCGCGCGCTTCTTGCCTTTGTTGCCGAGGGACAGATCTTGATCCGACGCATCGAGCGGATCGAGCCCTCCTTGGAATCTCTCTTTTTGGAGGTGGCGGCAAAATGAGAGCCTTTCTTGCATTACTCAAAAAAGAATTTCTCGAAGGGTTGCGCAGTCGGCGGATTTTGATCCTTGGACTTTTGTTCACTCTTTTCGGCGTCATGAACCCCGCCATCGCAAAGCTCACCCCTTGGCTTCTGGATCTGACCTCCGAGAGCCTTGCCTCCTCGGGCATGACCGTGGGAGAGGTGACGGTGGACGCCCTGACCTCCTGGACGCAGTTTTTCAAGAACGTTCCTATGGCACTCATCGTTTTTCTGTTGATGTACAGCAGCATTTTCACGGGAGAATATCAGTCGGGATCCTTGATCCTGATCCTGACCAAAGGCGTCTCTCGCTACAAGATCGTCCTCTCCAAGACCTTGATCCTTCTCTCGCTTTGGACGGCAGGATATTGGCTGTGCTACGGTGTGACCTACGCCTACACCGCCTACTACTGGGATCAGTCGGTCATGCAAAGCCTTACGCCCGCCGCGCTGAACCGGTGGCTCTTTGGCGTGTGGACGGTCTCTCTCTCGGTCCTCTTCTCGGTTCTCTCAAAGAGCTATTCCTCGGTTCTGCTCGGCACGGGCGGATGCGTTCTCGCATCCTATCTTTTAGGACAACTCCCCAAGCTCCGCGCCTACACCCCCACCGCGTTGACCGACAGTATGACACTCCTCTTGGGCGCAAAGGAGCCTGACAAATTCCTCCCCGCCCTGCTCGTCACCGTTGGGATCTCGCTGCTCTGTGTGATCGCAAGTATCCCGATCTTCAACAAAAAACAGCTTTGATACAAAAAGCGGCATCCTCCGAATCGGAAGATGCCGCCTCTTTTATTCTTTTGATTCGTCCGATACGCTATGGCAATCCATACCGCAGGCACCGCAATTGCCGCCGCACGAGCAGCCCTTGCCGATCCGTTTATTTCGAATCTGTCGCGCGTAGATCAGAATGACGATGAGTCCGACTACGCTCGCGCCGATAATCGTAGGCCACATAAGAATGCCTCCTTACCGTTTTTTCGTTTTGCTCGGGTTGGGTCGCAGGAGGAGATAGAGCATCCCGCAAAGCAGGATCCCGGCGACCACCGTGCCGATAATATTTCCTCCGCCCACGAACCACGAGCCGATCTGGTAGACGATGAGCGACACAGCATATGCAAAGACGCACATATACGCGATCGCTCCCGCGCTCCATTTCCAGTTATTCATCTCACGCTTGATCGCTCCCATCGCCGCAAAGCAGGGGGCGCAAAGCAGATTGAAGATCATAAAGGAGAATCCGACCAGTCCGCTGCCGCCGAAAAACTCGCGCGCGATGGTCACGTACGCCGCCGTATCTCCCTCTACCGCATTTGCCATGGAGGAAAGCGTTCCGAGCGTGCTGACCACCTGCTCCTTTGCCATCAGTCCGAGAATGGTCGCCACCGCGGACTGCCAGTTCCCGAATCCCAAAGGCGCAAAGATCCACGCAAAGAGGTTTCCGACGTTCTCCAGAATGGACGCGCCGCCTCTTGCCTCGCTGATGTAATGAAGTCCGCCCTCGAGCGAGATACTGTTGAAGATCCAGATGATGACACCTGCCGCAAAAATGACCGTACCCGCACGCTTGATGAAGGACCAGCCGCGCTCCCAGGTCGCGCGGAAGACGTTGCTCGGCACGGGCGCGTGATAAGCGGGAAGCTCCATAACGAAGGGAGCGGGATCGCCGCGGAAGGGCTTGGTCTTCTTGAGCATAATACCCGATACGACCACCGCCGCCACGCCAATGAAATACGCGCCGACCGCAACCCACGCACTGTTGCCGAACAGTCCACCCGCGATCATACCCACGATGGGCATCTTCGCGCCGCAGGGAATAAATCCCGTGGTCATAATGGTCATCTTTCGGTCACGGTCCTGCTCAATCGTTCTCGACGCCATAATGCCGGGCACGCCGCATCCCGTTGCCACCAGCATGGGAATAAAGCTCTTGCCCGAAAGCCCGAACTTGCGGAACAGTCGATCCATAATAAACGCTACGCGGGACATATATCCGCAATCCTCCAGAATGGAAAGGATCAGGAACAGAATCAGCATCTGGGGTACGAATCCCAGAACCGCGCCCACGCCGCTGAGCGCGCCGTCGGCGATCAGACTGACCAGCCAGGGAGCCACGCCCCAATCGGCGAGAAGTCCCGATACGCTCGGAATGATCCACTCACCAAAGAGAGTGTCATTCATGAATCCAACCGTCCAGTCTCCGATGGACTTGAGGGATACGAAATAAACGAGGAACATCACGACCGCAAAAATGGGAAGCGCGAGGATTCTGTTGGTCACGATCCTGTCGATCTTGTCCGACACCGTCATCTTGCCCGCATTCTTTCTCTTGTAGCAGGTCTGGGTGAGCCTTGTGATGTAGAGATACCGCTCGTTGGTGATGATGCTCTCGGCATCGTCGTCCAGCTCACGCTCGCAGTCTACGATATCCTTTTCAATATGTGCCAGCACCTCGGGGGTGAGCCCAAGCTGCTTGATGACCTCCCGATCTCGCTCAAAGACCTTGACGGCGTACCATCTCTGACGGTCCTCCGAGAGATCGTGCACCGTTGCCTCCTCGATGTGCGCCAGCGCGTGCTCCACGCATCCCGAGAAGAATACGCGCTTGGTTTCCTTCTTTTCGGCTCTCGCCTCCTCGATGGCGATCTCCGCCGCATCCACGATGCCACTTCCCTTGAGCGCCGAGATCTCCACGATCCTGCAGCCAAGCTGACGGGACAGCGCCTCGGTGTCGATCACGTCTCCACGCTTCTCCACCACGTCCATCATGTTGATGGCGATGACCACGGGGATTCCAAGCTCCATGAGCTGGGTGGAAAGATAGAGATTGCGCTCGAGGTTGGTGCCGTCCACGATGTTGAGAATCGCGTCGGGACGCTCATCCACGAGATACTTTCTCGCCACCACCTCCTCCAGGGTATAAGGAGACAGGGAGTAAATGCCGGGTAAGTCGGTGATGATGACGTCATCGTACCGCTTCAGCTTTCCTTCCTTTTTTTCCACCGTCACGCCAGGCCAGTTTCCAACGTACTGGTTGGAGCCCGTCAAGGCGTTGAACAGGGTCGTTTTGCCGCAGTTGGGATTTCCCGCAAGGGCAATTTTGATTGCCATGTCTTTATCCTCTCTTTCGGTTGTTAGCATAGGCTAACAAAAAGTCAAAAAAATCAAAGGCGAGTGCGCTCGCCGCAAAAAAATCACTCGACCTCAACCATCTCCGCATCGGCGCGGCGAAGGCTCAATTCATATCCGCGAAGCGTCAGCTCGATCGGGTCACCCAGAGGCGCAACCTTGCGAACGTAGACCTCCACGCCCTTGGTCAATCCCATATCCATGATCCTGCGCTTGAGCGCGCCCTCTCCGTGCAGCTTCACGACTCTTGCGCTGCCGCCGATCCTGACGTCCTTGAGTGTTTTCATAACGCGTCCTCCGTTCCCGATTGGTCTGTCAATTGCACACGCTTGTTAGCAATGGCTAACATGATAGAATTATACACCCACCGCCCCCAATTGTCAACATTTTCTGAAAAATTTCTTTGATTTCAATGAATTGCACAAACAAAATTTCGCATTAAAGGTGATCACTTGTAAAATGTGTCTAAATATAAAACCGTTCCCATTTCGAGGGTGTTTCCGCTTAATTTCCACCACTGTATCTTTTTTCCACAGGTTGTGAAAAAGGGTGTGGAAAACAATTCCAAAAAAGAGAGACGCCCTGCGGAAGATTTTTCCGCAGGGCGTCTCTCTTTTTTAGTCGTTCAGATCCTCAAAATCTTCCTCATCCACAATGCAGCCGAACTTCTCGCCGCACGCAGGGCAGGTCAAGGTTTCGGGGTCAAGCTCCTGATCGAAGCAAACCGTCTCGCCGCAGGAGGGGCAAACGATCTCAAAATATTCCTCATCGCAGCAATCGCAATCACACGCATCACAATCGCCGTCGCAGTCATAGTCGTCGCAATCACAGTCGCAGTCGCACTCACAATCGCAGTCGTCCTCGATCTCCTCGTCCAGAAAATCCTCGACTACCTGCAAGTCGTCGTCCAGCTCCTCGATATAATCGTTCAGATAATCGAGATCCTCGTCGATCTCGTCAATATCCTGCTTGATGCCCGTGACCTCTGCCGCCAAGTCGTCCACCAGCTCAAGCAGAGCCGCGAGGATCTTGCCCTCCTTGGTTGCCTTGTCAAACTCCAGACCTTCAGCGAGGCCCTTGATATATGCGGATTTTTCGGTCAGATTCATATTTGATACCATCCTTTTCATTTGTTTGTTAAAAGAGGGGGACTGACTTTTCTTGCAAAGCAATCCCCCAATGAGAACCGAGCGTCTCCCGATTATGCGCGGGACAGATACTCTCCGGTTCTGGTGTCAATTTTCAAAACGTCACCGACGTTGATGAAGAGCGGAACCTTGATCTCAGCACCGGTCTCAAGCGTTGCGGGCTTAAGGGTGTTGGTTGCAGTGTTGCCTGCAAAGCCGGGATCGGTGTCGGTTACCTCCAGCTCAACGAACGTGGGAGGCTCTACGCCGAACACGTTGCCCTTGTAGGAGATGATCTTGCACATCATCTCTTCCTTCACGAAGCGGAAGTTGTCGTCTACCTTATCGTGAGCGATGAGGGTCTCCTCCCAGGTCTCGGTATCCATGAAGTGATACAGATCGCCGTCATCGTAGGAATACTGCATATCGCGTCTCTCGATATAAGCATTCTCAAACTTGTCGGTGGGGTTGAAGGTCTTCTCGATCACTGCGCCCGAAATGACGTTCTTGAGCTTGGTGCGTACGAATGCAGCACCCTTACCGGGCTTTACGTGTTGGAACTCAACGACCTGCAGGACGTTGCCCTGACCGTCGTCAAAAGTGATGCCGTTCTTAAAATCGCCAGCTACTACCATTTTATACCTCCGAGTAATAGAAAGTCAGAATTGAAAGGCTCGAATGATGCCAAGCCTTCATAATTACTTATATTCTACACCAAAACTTTCGTTTTTGCAATAGTTTTTTACGGCTTTTTTAATTTTTTTTCATTTTCAAGCACTTTTTTCGCCCAAACGCCCGTCAAACGGACGATTTTGCGAGAAAGGTAAGCAGATCCGCGGGCGTTTCGACCGCTCCGATGGCTCCCGCCTCCAAGAGCTCCTCCCGAGATCCAAAGCCCCAAAGGACGCCCATACAGTTGATCCCGCACCCTTTTGCGCCCAGCACGTCGTCGCGGCGGTCACCGATCATGAGGATCTCCTCGGGAGACCCGATGCCAAGCTCGTCCATCGCGTAGGCGATGACCTCCTGCTTTTCGTTTCTCCTGCCGTCGAGCTCGGGTCCCGAAATAAAATCAAAGCAATCGCGAAGTCCCAAATGCTCGAGCACCCGCTCGGCCAGCGTCCACGGCTTGCAGGTCGCCAGCGTCAGGCGGTACCCCCTTGCCTTCAGTGCGCGGAGAGTCTCGCCGATCCCCTCGTACGCCCGACACTCGTAAATGCCGCGCACGTTGTAGTTCTCCCGATAGAGCGCGACGGCTCTCCTCGCTTCCTCCGCCGAGAGGTCGAAGCCTTGCGAAAAAGAGCGGATCAGGGGCGGGCCGATAAAGCGATAAAGAGCCTCACGCGCAGGCGGCTCGATCCCCATGCGATGAAGGGCGTAGATCACCGAATTGAGGATCCCCTCGGCTGAATCGGAAATCGTTCCGTCCAGATCAAAAAAGAGCTCGCGGTATCCCATGGGCACCTCCTTCGACTCAAAAATTTTACTTTTTACGGTTGCTTTTGTGCCACCGTGTATGATATAATATGATTATACACGTTTTTTATCCGAAAAGCAATGCTTCTGAAAGGATTTTGCATCGAATATGGAGATGAATTTTACCATTCCGGTCAACGAGGCGTTTGAAGCCTCCGCCGCAGACAAGAGCTGCGGTTGCCCCCTCTGCGCCCTTTACCGCAAGCTGGAGGAGGACGAGCTGGATATTATTCTGGGGGCTGCCATGATGGAGCCCGACATCCGCATCAAGACCAACGAGGCAGGATTCTGCCGACTGCACTACGATCTGATGTTCGTGCGGAAGAACCGTCTTGGTATGGCGCTCACGCTGGAGAGCCACCTGGACGAGCTTCGCGCCGAGATCCGTGACGGTGGGCTTGGCGGGGGTCAGGGAAACAAGCCCATCAAGCGCATCGGAGATTTGGAATCGAGCTGCTACGTCTGCGGACGGATCAACTCCAATTTTGAAAAGATGACCGACACCGCCGTCTACCTTTGGGAGACCGACGAGAGCTTCCAAGCCAAGGTGAAGGCGCAGCCCTATTTCTGTCTGCCCCACTACCGCAAGCTGCTCTGGTACGGTCAGCGCAGACTGGGCAAGAAAAAACAGCCCGAATTTGCCGCCGCGCTGTCAAAGGTGGTCGAGACCTACTTCGACGAGCTCCGCGAGGACGTGAGCTGGTTCTGCAAGAAGTTCGACTACCGCTATCAGGATGAGCCCTGGAAGAACTCCAAGGACGCCGTCGAGCGCGCCTTCAAGTTCCTGCGCTCCGACATTCACAACACCTAAAGAGGACACCGATATGATCGATCTGCTTCAGTTGCACAAATATTTCATTCTCAACCACCTCAAAGAAGGGGACGTTGCCGTGGATTTCACCATGGGCAACGGATACGACACCGAGTTTCTCTCAAAGACCGTGGGCCCCAACGGCCGCGTCTACGCCTTTGACATTCAGAAGCAGGCGGTGGAATCCACCGCCAAGCGTCTCCGTGAAGTCGGTTGTCCCGAGAACTACACCCTCATTCACGACTCCCATCAGTTCGTCAAGAACTACGTCAAGGAGCCCTTCAAGGCGGGAATGTTCAACCTTGGCTGGCTTCCGGGCGGTGACAAATCCATCACCACCCTGCGTGAGAGCACCCTTCCTGCCATCGAGGCGGCGATCGACCTCATGGACAAGGACGCCATTCTCAACGTGGCAGTCTACCCCGGACACGCAGAGGGAGAGGCAGAGGGCGAGATGATCTGCGAGTATCTTGCAGGCATCAGCCGTCACAAGATCTGCGCCACCAAGGTCAAGATCCTCAACTCCCCCACCTCCCCCTATTTCATCGTCATTGAAACCAAGCCCCCAAAGCCTTGACTTCTTCAAGAGAGGTACTATGAACCGACTGAAATTTCTTTTGGCGGTGCTCTCGCTGACGCTCCCCCTCTCTCTCTTTTCCTGTATGCCTCCCCTTAATACCGAGGGCGGGCAAACGCCAGAGACGAGCACAAAAGAGAGCCCAAGCACCCCCGCCATTCCCACCTTTCTCTATCAAACTATGACATACGAATACAAAACCGACGTAGCTGCGTCGATCAACTTTTTTACAACCGAGATGTCAGAGGACTATCTGACCCTCGCCAACAAAAGCTACGTGCTGGGCGAGGATTACACCCCTGCCGATCTCGTCGAGCTCACCTGTCCCACCTCGGACGACAAGAGCATCTATCTGGAGTCGCGAACGGCAAAGGCACTCTACGCCATGCTCGAAGAGATGAAAGCCGACGGCGTGACCGACATCAAGGTGACCAGCGGCTACCGCTCCTATGCGAAGCAGCAGCAGCTCTACCAGTCCTATCTGAAGACCGAGAAATCAACCATCTCCCCCGAGGCATACGCTTACTTTGGGACGGACTATATCAAGACCAACTACACTGACCGAGGGCTGACCAAGCTCTCGGAGGAGGACGCGACCAAGGTGGTGCTCTCCTACTCTGCCGTCCCAGGCACAAGCGAGCACCAAACGGGGCTGTGCGTGGACTTCGTGACGTCAAATGCAGGACTGACCTCGGCGTTTGAGAACACCGAGGCGTTTGACTGGCTGTCGCAGAACGCCTACCGCTTCGGCTTCATTCTCCGCTATCCCGAAGGCAAAACCGCCGTCACGGGATACTCCTACGAGCCATGGCATTTCCGCTTCGTCGGACGCGAGGCGGCGACCGAGATCATGCTGCGCCAGATGACGCTGGAGGAATTTCTCGGCGCGGTGTGAGCCCCTCTTTCCCAAAATCCCTTGACGGGGGAATAAAAATAAGTTATAATAAATCAAACCATATTGATAACGACAAAGGAGAATCCTATGTACCGTATCGGAATCGACCTTGGCGGAACCAACATCGCCGCCGGATTGGTCAACGAAAAATTTGAGATCGTCTGCAAGGAAAGCACCCCCACCCTTTCGGGACGCCCGGGTGAGGAGATCGTGGACGACATCGCAAGACTCTGCAAGAACCTCTGCGCGACCGCAGGCATCTCGGTGTCGGACGTTGCGTCGATGGGAATCGCATCCCCCGGAATCGTAGACGACGAGGCGGGCACGGTGGTTTACGCCAACAACCTCGGCTTCCGTCATTTCCCCATGATCCCCCTGCTCCGCGAGCATCTGGAGATCAAGGAATACCACATTGAAAACGACGCTAACGCCGCCGCATGGGGCGAGGCGATCGCAGGTGCCGCAAAGGGCAGCAGCTCCTCGGTGATGGTCACGCTGGGAACCGGTGTCGGAGGCGGCGTGATCCTGGACGGCAAGATCCTCAAGGGCTTCAACAGCGCGGCAGGCGAGCTTGGACACATCGTCATTGACGTGGACGGACGCCCCTGCACCTGCGGCAGACGCGGTTGCTGGGAGACCTATTCCTCCGCAACGGGACTCATTCGCATGACGGCGGAAAAGCTGGAGGAGTGTCGGAAAACGGGCAGAGAGACCAAGATGACCGAGCTGGTGGAGGCCAAGGGCAAGGTCAACGGCAGAACCGCGTTTGACGGCAAGCGCATGGGAGATCCTGCCGCATGCGAGGTCGTGGACGAGTACGTTAAATATCTTGCAAGCGGACTGGCAAGCATGGTCAACATCTTCCAGCCCGAGGTGCTCTCCATCGGAGGCGGAATCTCCAACGAAGGACAGTATCTGCTCGATCTGCTGACTCCCCTCGTGCGCGAGCAACAGTACGGAAAGGGGCTTGTTCCCTCCACCGACCTCCGCATCGCAACCCTGAAGAATGATGCCGGCATCATCGGCGCGGCGGTGCTGGGACTGTAATCGGATTTTTACATCATACCCTACGAGGAGCTTTTTATGGAACTCGTGATGCTAACCGCTCTGGGCGTTGGCGGAGCCACCGTTGTGGGTGCCGTCATCGGCTTCCTTTTCAAAAATCTCTCGCATAAATTCTCGGACATCGTCCTTTCCTTTGCGGCAGGCGTCATGCTTGCCGCAGCGGTCATGGGACTGATTCTTCCCTCCCTCGATTACGGAGGGAAATTCGCGATCCTGATCACCGTTGCCGGCATCTTTGCAGGTGCTATCTGCCTGTCCCTTGCCGACAGACTGATCCCTCACCTTCACCGTCTGACGGGAGGCGAGGAGGAGATCCACCGCGATTCAAGCCTTGGAAAGGTCATTCTTTTCGTGACCGCCATCGCCATTCACAATCTCCCCGAGGGAATTGCCGCGGGCGTGGGATTTGGCTCGGGCGACACCGAGCAGGCACTCATGATCGCGGGAGGAATCGCACTTCAGAATATCCCCGAGGGCATGGTCATCATCGGACCGATGCTGGCGGCAGGGGTCAAGCCAAGGAAGACCTTCGTGCTTGCCATGCTGACGGGTCTTGTCGAGGTGGTGGGCACGATGATCGGGTATTTCGCCGTGCGCGCATCGACCGCCATTCTCCCCTTCGCGCTGGCGTTTGCTGGAGGCACGATGCTCTACGTCATCAGCGACGAAATGATCCCCGAGACGCACGCCCACGGGCATGAAAAAGGAGCGACCTATGCCCTTCTCTGCGGCTTTTGCCTGATGCTTGTGACTGATTTTCTTTTAGGATAAACAAAAAAATGAGAGCAGCTCCCCAAAACGGGGAACTGCTCCTTTCTTTTTCCGAATTACTTGTAAAACTCGTGCTGTCCGATGGTAAACGCGTAGGGGCGGTTCTTGGAGATCCAGTTGGTGGTCGCGATCCGAGGATTGAAGAAGAACAGAACCTCGTCGGAAAGCGTATATCCCTCCAAGCAGATCTTGGCTGCAATCACCGCGCTCTCGGTGGGCGTCCGATAGATGGTGCCATAGGAAACGGGGGAAAACTGCGTGCCGTACTTGCGATCAAAGATCACACCGTAAACGGTATTCGGGTAAGATGCGTGTCTCACGCGATTGAGCACCACGTTTCCAACGGCGATCTGCCCCTTGAAGGGCTCGCCGGCCGACTCGGCGGAAATGATGCGAGAGAGCCAGTAGAGATCGTCCGCATCGTAATTCGCCCATGCCACGGCGTTGTTTTTGCCTCCCCGTTGGAGCTCCACCTGATTTTTGGAGGCGTTCCATTCCAGATCGGCGTCAAAGGCAAGCGCCATCGGGCGAATGGGAACGTACAGATATCCTCCCAGATTGAGCACCTCTCCAACGGTATAAAAATAATGTCCGTTGGCATAGATGTAATAGTTTCCGGTGTGCGCGATGAGGGTCAGCGCATCGGTCTTGACGGTGGCGGTATTGGTCTTTGCGTCCCACGTCACGGTGCAGTTTCCAAACAGATTGGCGAAATTACGCAGCGGAACGTAGGTCACGCCTCCGATACGTACGCACTCCCCTTCCAGCACCTCGACGCCGTCGAGCAGCACCGGAGTCTCTTGCGAGCCGCTCGGAAACTGAGGTCCCGATGCAGCGGCCGCGCTCATAGCGCCAAATACCGCAAACAGCGCGCAAAGGGTCAGCACAAGGCAGATGCGCCTTCGCTTTTTGAGAATTGTTGTTCTCATGGTACAAACCTTCCTTTCGTTGTGAATTGTCACCCCGAGAGCCGAGCGAATCGTCGCCGCCCCCGTTGGGTCCTCTCCATTTTAGCAGGTTTTTTCCATGGATTCAACCCTCACATCCTGCCACTTCGGGAAGTCTCGGGAAGGATCGGCAGGATCCCCCTCGGGAGGAAAATTCTCCGTCCCCTCCCCCCTCCACGGGGTGTCAAAGCGCTTCCATTTCAAAAAAGTCGAGTGTTTTTCTTGCAGGCAAAGAAGGATTTTCCTGCCCAAGCACCCCCAAAACGCAGGGAAATTTCACAATTTCCATCATAAACGTAACAAATATTGGCATAAAAAGAATATCTTGAATTTTTTCGTGGAAAGACTTGACTTCACCCCCAAATCGTGGTATACTGTAGGCGTATTCGAGACAGATACCGACTTTGTGAGGTCGCGCGCCCTTTTGCACCCCCCCTTAGGTTTTCGTTTTCTTCGGGTACATATTACTAATGGAGGTACCCGGAATGAACACAGGTACAGTAAAGTGGTTCAACGCTGAAAAGGGCTACGGCTTCATTTCCAACGACAACGGCGGTGATGATGTTTTCGTTCACTTTTCTGCAATTCAGACCGAAGGCTTCAAGACGCTCAACGAGGGTCAAAAGGTGTCTTTCGATACCGAGCCTGATCCCAAGAACAGCGCAAAGCTGAGAGCGGTAAATGTGATTCCCGCATGATCCGAAAGAGGGGCTTCCGTTTTCTGACGGAAGCCCCTCTTTTTTGAGCTTATGACTTGACTTTTTTTGCGATCGTGTTATAATTAATTCGGTACAGACAACCATACGCCGAAAGGAGGCGGACACCGTGGCGCGGGCAAACACAGCCAAAAACACAGATCTGCTCAGCGGAGCATTGCTTCCGCGCATCATCCGATTTTCCCTCCCCCTCATGGCAACGGGAATCCTTCAGCTTCTTTTCAACACCGCCGACACCATCGTGGTCGGAAGGTTTGGAGGTGCGACCCCCGAGGAATGCGAGACCGCGCTTGCCGCGGTAGGCTCTTGCGGCTCTCTGATCGCCGTGATCATCAACTTCTTCATGGGACTGTCGGTCGGCGCGGGCGTTTGCACCGCGCAGAGCATCGGTGCGCGTCGCCGCGACGAGGTGGAACGTGTGGTCCACACCTCGGTCGTCACCGCGCTCGTGCTTGGAGTCTTCGTCGCCTTCATAGGTATGCTCCTCTCCCGCCCTCTGCTTACCGCTATGGGGACGGATCAGACCGTCCTGCCGCAGGCGGTCGCTTATATCACCGCCTACTTCGCAGGCGCGCCTGCCAATATGCTATACAACTACTGCGCGGCAATCTTGCGATCCAAGGGAGACACCACCCGACCGCTGATGTTTCTCACCGTTGCGGGCGTTTCCAACGTGATTCTGAATCTCATCACGGTTCTGGTCTTCGGTATGGGAGCGCTCGGCGTGGGAATCGCCACCGCCGCGTCGCACTGGATCTCCTGCATTCTGATCGTGATCCACATGACGCGTCTCGACGACGCCTGTCGGATCGACCCCGGAAAACTGAAGATCCACCGCTCTACCCTCTCGAAGATGCTCTACATCGGCATTCCCGCAGGGATTCAGGGAACGGTCTTCTCCTTCTCCAACGTCATGATCCAAAGCGCGGTCAACTCCTTTGGCAGAGTGGCCGTCGCCGCCAATACCGCCGCGAACAACATCACCGATTACGGCTACATCGCGCAAAATTCGATCTATCACGCTGCCCTGACCTTTGTCGGACAAAGCGTGGGAGCAAGACGTCCCGACCGCGTTCGCGCAGCCGCCATCGGTTGTACGGCAACCGTTGCCGTCGTGGGGTTTGTAACGGGAACCTTGTCGGTTTTGTTTGGCGAGCAGCTTCTCTCCGTCTTCTCCCCCGGCAACGCTGAGGTCATCCGCTACGGCATGGTCCGCATCCGCTTTATGTGCCTGCCCTATTTTCTGTGTGGCATCATGGAGGTGGGCAGCGGAATTCTGCGAGGGCTTGGAAAATCCACGACCTCCATGATCATCGCCATTTCGGGCATCTGCGGCGTCCGAATGATCTGGATCTTTACGATCTTCCGCGCCTTCAGAAGTCTGGAAACCCTCTACTTCTCCTACCCTGTGACCTGGATCATCACGATCTGCGCGCAGTTTGCGTTCGCCATCTATTTTATCAAGAAAATGAAAAAGGAATCAACCGAAGATCCAATAGAGCACGCCGTAAATGCTCCCCGACAGGATCCCGTACAGTAGCACGGGACCTGCCACGGTAAAGATCTTGGTTCCCACGCCAAGGATCACCCCCTCGGCGCGACAGTCGATCGCGGGGGAAACCACCGCGTTGGCAAAGCCCGTGATGGGCACGAGCGTCCCTGCCCCCGCAAACTTGGCGATCTTATCAAAGATCCCCAGCCCGCTCAGAAGGGCGGCAAGGAACACCAGCGACACCGAGGTGAGGGTAGCGGCATCCTCGGGATTGATCCCGCACACCTCTGCATAGACGGTTTTGAGCCCCTGCCCCAGCACGCAGATCATGCCTCCGATGAAAAATGCGATGACACAGTCACGGAGCAAGGGAGAACGGGGGGCGTGCGCGTCAGCGTAACGCCGATAGGTATTTCGATCCATTTTGATCCCAAAAATCCTTTCTTTTTTTTGGTATCAGTATCTGCAATTTTTGAAATCATTATTCTGTAAAAGGAAAAAGGAGATATCCGCATGGACTGGAAAGAGCTGCAAGAGAGCACCAAGGCGATCAAGGGACTCGCCGCGCAAAAGATCAACGAGATGTCCGATCTCGCTTCCCTTCATCTGAAGCTGAAGACCTCCGAGTATCGCCTGCGCGTGCTGTACGAGGAGCTTGGAAAGGTATCTTACCGCCATTTTACCACCGACGACAGCCGCGTCGAGCAAATCAAAAAATTCGTCGAAGCAATCACCGTAGAGCAACAAACCGTGACCGAGCTTCGCGCGATGATCCGTCAGTCCCAAGAAGGACAGTCCAAATAAAATGATCCCCGCAGCTGCGCGTTCGCTCGCAGCTGCGGGGGATTTGTTTTTTTGATTATTCCTCGCTGAAGATCACCGTCACGTCGGGGTGAAGCTGAAGAATGGAAGCAGGCACCTCGGGCGTGATGGGGCCGTAGCAAGCGCGGAGCAGGATGTCCTTCTTCTTCTCGCCGTTTGCAACGATGAGGATCTTGCGCGCGCGCATGATGGAGGCCATACCCATGGTCACCGCCTGTCTCGGCACCTCGTCTGCGCTGTTGAAGAAGCGCGCGTTTGCCTCAATGGTGGAGGGGTGCAGATCAACCAGATGGGTCGGGCCTACGAAGTGGTCAGCAGGCTCGTTAAATCCGATGTGACCGTCAAGACCGATTCCGAGAAGCTGAATGTCGATGCCGCCAAGACCTTCAATGAGATCGTCGTAGTCAGCCGCCTTGGAAACGTCCTCGACGCATCCGCTGGGAACGTGGGTGTTCTCGGGGAGAATGTTGATGTGGTTGAACAGATTGTCCTGCATGAAGTAGCGGTAGGACTGGGGGTGGCTTCCGTCAAGCCCGAAATACTCGTCGAGATTGACCGACTTTACCTCGGAGAAGTCCAGAATTCCCTCGCGGTTCCACTTGGCGAGATTTTGATAGATTCCCACGGGAGAGGAGCCCGTTGCAAGTCCGAGCACACAGCTCGGCTTCTGGATCACCTGTGCCGCGATGATTGACGCACCCTTGAAGCTCAGCTCATCATAGGTTTTTACAGTCATAAATTTCATATCCGTATTTCCTTTCTTTCCCCGTCTCTTTAGCGGGGTGTCAATGATTATTATATTGTGAGAGGGGCGTTTTTATCCCAAGCAAATCATCCACGATACTGCCCGGGAGGCGCGCCCATGACGCGGCGGAATGCCGTGCTGAAGTAGTTCTGATCGGTATATCCGAGCGCTGCGGCGACCTCGCCCACGCGCTTTCCGCTCTGCAAAAGCTCCACCGCGCGCCGCATCTTCATTTCGGTAAAATATCTCGAAACACCCATGCCCGCATACTTGGTAAAGACCTTCTTGAGATTGGACAGGCTCATGCTGCAAAGCCTTGCGATCTCCTCGGCACTGAGCGACTCGTGCAAATGCACCTGCAAGACGTTAACGATCTCCGAATAACGCAAGGCCGCCGAGCTCTCCACGGCGCCGCTATCGGATGCGTTTTTCATCACCACGATCAGCCATCGCTCGAGTCGAAGCCTCTGCTCGTTGAGCTTCTCGGCGCTCGACTGGCGCAAGCCCTCACGCACCTGCAGGCTGATGTCCATCAGCTCCTCCTCTTTTTTCAGCCCGGGCGCAAAGATGCGGCCCTCCTGCTGCGGCATGGAAGAGGAATGGAAGGATAAATTCAAAACGTGAGGCTCGGAGCCCTTTTCGGATCGGATCCGATGAAATTCATTCGGGGGATGCAACAGACACTGCCCCGCGCTCAGGGAATATACCTTGTCCCCCGCCGTGATTCCCACCGTTCCGCTCAAAACGTAGACCAACTCGTAAAACGAGTGAACCTCGCCCAGAAAATCGTACGATTCCCCGAACACGCGGTCAAGGGAATAGTGAAAGGATTGGATATCGGGGCAACGGGGAATGAAAACGTCGGTATAGGGCTCGGCAGACGTCTTTTTGTAATAAATCGTTTTTTTCAAAGCTGTTTCACCTGCTCCTGTCGTAAATGTTCAAATTCAGACACAGATTATTGATTTTTGGATACCATCCATATCATATCACACCGACCGAAAAAAAGCAATAGGTTTTCGACATTTTCTCAAAAAAAGAGAAGTAGATGCGCTTGGTCTGCCTCCCTCTTTGAGTTTATCTGATCCTTCTGCACTCCAGATAGTATCTCTTATCCTGCGCGTGACCCATGGAGAAGGTCTTTCTGGGGAGCGCGCCGTCATAGAGCACGGTGCGGAACAGATCGTTCTTCTCCATGCCATCGAACAAAAATCCGATCGCACCGTCCTCCCGCGCCAGATTCCGCAGGGAATCCTCGCCGTGGATGTAATCGACGCTCGCCTCGGGGTGCTCTCTAAGGTATGCGTCAAGAAAACGCTGAAGCGTTCCCACCGTGAGCTGCTGCTCGGGGGTGGGGATCTCGAGGATCTCCTCCGCGTCTCCCATCACGACGGTGATGCTTTGCTTCGCCGCACTTCCCTTGAGCGCGGACACGTTCTCCTTCAGCTTTGCCAAAAGATCTGCGCGATCTGCCCCGAACACCACGCGGTAGATGGGTTCAAACTGAAGTGCCTCGTCGTGCAGGTTCACGATCTCTGCCAGGGCATAGCGGGCAGGGTGCGATCTTGCCGCCGCCTCGCCGATCTGCGCCTTGATCTCCTCGTAGGACGCCTTTGCGGTTGCCAGAGAGTGGTTTCCGTCTCCCACCGCAAAGAGCAGAGGCGAAAGCGTCGTATCTCCGTACCGCTCGGTCATACCCGCGCCCGATGCCAACGCGCCAAGCGCGTCAAGGATCTGCGCCTGCGCTTTCGCATCCAGCAAATATCCCGTAACGTGGCCGCCACCCAGCATCAGATCAAAGTCGTAGATGGGCTTCGACTGCTTTGCCAAGGGTGCCGCCTCCTCAATCACCGTCCGACGTCTGTCGTCGATGAGAAGCATGACGTGAGGAAGCTCCAAGGGCGCGCCGCGGCGAACCGCCACGCGGGGAGGAATGCGCTCAAGCACCGTTCCCTCGGTCGCGCGGATGAGGGAGGTCGAGCCTGCCGTATAGTCGTAGCATTCCAGATCCACCGCGCCGATGATGCCCCGTCTGACCGCTCCGTCAGACTGCACGCGCTCCAGATAGATCATCGCGTCGGGATGCGCGATCAGATGCGCCTCCAACGCCTCGTCCATCGCGTGGCGGATCGCAGGGATGCGAGCCTCGCTCTCCTGCAGATAAATTTCGGGCAGCATAAGGTTCAGGGTAGAGGGAGCGTCCCCCACCTGCGCCTTTGCATCCTTCCAATATGCCGGCTCACTGGTGTACTGGTCGCACGCGACCACGCTCCAGGTCGTGCCGTTGATTCTCTCAAAATCGGGCAGCAGGATCTCTGCCGCGCCAAAGCAAACGTTTTTCATCATTTCCATCTCCGAGTTATATTTCTCAACAGTAAAAGTATAGCACATTCCCCCTCTTTTGTCAAGAATCGAGCCGCCGCCTCCCATCATTTTTTCAAAAAAGATTGCAATAGGGAGAAAATTGTGGTAGAATAATAAACAAGAGACTACTCGCGGAGGGACTTATGATTCAAGCAGTCATTTTTGACATGGACGGAACGCTCTTTGATACCGAGCGGCTGACCGTTGAGGGGTGGCAGGAAATGCAAAGGCGCGGAATGCTGCCGCCTGATTTTCTGAAATTGACGCCCGGGTTTCGCGGGCTGAACCGCGACGATATCCGCCGCCAGATCAAGGAGCTTTACGGCGAGGATTTTGACGCCGAGCGGATCTTTGACGGTCGCCGCTCCATTCTCAATGAGATGATCGAGAGAGACGGTCTTCCCCTCAAGCCGGGCGTGCCGAAGATCTTTGAATCGCTCAGAGCGATGGGGCTTCCCATGGCGCTCGCCACGGCGACCACGCGCTTCACGGTGGACAACTACATGAAGAAAACCGGCTACGGCGTCTATTTTGATCGGATCGTCACGGGAGACAGCGTGCCAAACGGCAAGCCTGCGCCAGACATCTTTCTGTCTGCTTCAGACAAGCTCGGAATCGACCCCCGAAGCTGCCTTGTGGTGGAGGATTCCCCCAACGGCGTGCGCGCGGGACTGGCGGCAGAGATGTACGTGGTCATGGTGCCCGACCTTGAGGAGCCGGACGAGTCGATAAAGGCTCGGCTGTGGCATTGCTGCAAAACACTTGATGAGATCCCTGCCCTGATAGAAGCAGAAAACAAAACGAGTATGAAGGGAGATCCTGTATGATCGCAAAAGCATTGGTAGAAGAGGCTCTGTCCTGCGCCCTGTCAACGGGAGCAGACTTTGCCGAACTGTATGGAGAAAACACGAGAAACAACTCGATTAGTATGGTGGACGGCAAGATCGACCGCGTGGGCGACAACCTGTTGTCGGGCGTGGGAATCCGCGCCTTCCTCGGCACGCGCACGGTATTCGCCTCCACGTCAGACCTTTCCAGAGAGGGTCTGCTCCGTTGCGCCGCATCGGTGGCATCGGTGATGGGCGAACTGAAGAAGGACATCTCGGTACGTCTCTCGGAGCGCATCTTCCCCAATATTCACCCCGTCAGAACCGTTCCCTCGGGCGTGGACGCCTGCGAGCGCGCAGACCTTTTGCGCGAGGGCTGCTTTGCGGCAAAGGAATATGACGAGAGCATCTCCCAGGTCAGCGGAACACTGGCGACAGTGGATCACTCCATTCTGATCGCCAACACCGAGGGACTTTATACGACCAATCGCTCCATCCGCACCAGAATGATGGTGGAAGCGGTGGCAAGCAAAAACGGCGAGAACCAGTCGGGTGTCGCCTCCCCGGGCGCTGGCATGGGACTGGAGTTCTTTGAAATCCACTCCCCCCGCGAGATCGGTCGGGAGGCGGCGCGTCAGGCGACCGTCAATCTCCGCGCCGATTACTGCCCTGCGGGCGTAATGACCGTTGCCATCGAAAACGGCTTTGGCGGCGTCATTTTCCACGAGGCGTGCGGACACTCTCTGGAGGCGTCCTCTGTTGCGATCGGCGCGTCCCAGATGGCAGGCAAGCTGGGCGAGATGATCGCAAACCCCAAGGTCACCGCCATCGACGACGGAACCATCCCGAACGCATGGGGATCGGTCAATATTGACGACGAGGGAACGCCCACGCAGAGAAACGTCCTGATCGAGAACGGTGTATTGAAAAAATATATGATCGACCGCCTCGGCTCTCGCAGAATGGGACTTCCCATGACAGGAAACGGCAGACGTCAGGGCTATCAGTTTGAGGCGACCTCCCGTATGACCAACACCTTCATCGACAACGGCCCCGACCGAAACGAGGACATCATCGCCTCCATCGAGAACGGCCTCTACTGCCGCAAGATGGGTGGCGGATCGGTCAATCCCCTCACGGGCGCCTTCAACTTTGCGGTCACCGAAGGATACCTCGTGCGGAACGGAAAGATCTGCGAGCCCGTTCGCGGCGCATCGCTGATCGGAACGGGATCCGAGATTCTCAAGAACATCGATATGGTAGGACAGAATCTTGCCACGGGACAGGGAATGTGCGGCGCGGCAAGCGGCAGCGTTCCCACCGACGTCGGACAGCCCCTGATCCGTGTTTCCACCATTACCGTAGGAGGCAGATGATATGAATTTTGAATCTATGAAAAATGCCCTGATCCGCGCGGCGGAGCAGGCAGGCATCAAAGAATACGAGATCTATTTTGAGCGCGAGGAATCGCTTGGTGTAGAAACGCTCAAGGACGAGATCAGCGCGTTTTCCTCGGGTGTTTCGGGCGGCATCTGCTTCCGCTGCCTTGTGGACGGCAAAATGGGATACGCCTCGGGCGAGCTGATGACCGAGGATGCAATGGTTGACCTCGTCAACCGCGCGATCTCCAATGCAAAATGCATTGACAGTGAGGATAACCCCGTCATCTTTGGCGGCTCCGACTCCTATGCAACGGTAAACCTCCCCGAGCCCAAGCTCGCAGACCCCGCGCTCCTTCGCCGAACCGCTCTGGAGCTGCAGGCAAAGACCTATGCGGAAAACTCTGCCGTGGGAGACGGCACGCAGACCTATCTTTTCTCCACCACGAGCGAGGTCAGACTCTGCAATTCCAAGGGACTGGATCTCTCCAACCGCGTCGGAACGACGGCGGGATATGCGAATGCAGTCGTGCGCGTAGGTGACGAGGCGCAGGAGGCGTACGAGGCAGGCATCGGCTCGACTATGGAGGAGCTCGGATACCTTTCTACCTGCGCGGTGGAAAAGGCACTCTCCAAGATCGGCGCTAAAACCGTAGAATCCGGAAAGCACAACGTGGTCTTCACGGGCGAGCAGTTCCGTCAGTTCCTTGCCACCTTTGCAGAGGTCTTCTCGGCAAAGAACGCCCAGCTCGGACTTTCCCTGCTTGCAGGCAAGGAGGGCGAGACGGTCGCCGCATCCTGCATCACCATCACGGACGATCCTCTGCGAAAGGGTTACGCGCTTCAGACTCCCTTTGACGGGGAGGGCGTTGCCACCTATCGCAAGAACGTGGTGGAAAACGGCGTGCTCAAGACCCTGCTCTACGACCTGACCAGAGCCGAAAAGGCGGGCAAGCAGTCTACCGGAAACGGTCAGAAGCACGGATACGCCTCCTCGGTCTCCATCGCCCCCTACAGCTTTTCGGTTGCGGCAGGCGACAAGACGCTTGACGAGCTGATAGAAATGGCAAAGGACGGCATTCTCATTACCGAATGTAAGGGATTCCACGCGGGCGCGAACGCCGTCACGGGCGACTTCTCGATCGAGAGCGCAGGCTTCCGTATCCGAGACGGCAAGAAGGCCGAGCCCATCAAGTCCTTCACGGTAGCGGGCAACTTCTTTGAGCTCCTCAAATCGGTTCACGCCCTCGGAAACGAGATCCGTTGGTCGCCCTTGGGCGGATTTACCACCTTCGGCTCTCCCGATCTCTTGGTTCTCGGCATGAGCGTGGCAGGAAAATAAGTTTGATATGGAAAAGGGCTCGTGATGCAATGCATCACGAGCCTTCTCTTTTATCCTTTATCGGCGCGGATCATCGTCGCCAAGGCGCGCGCCATCGCCTTGATGTCACCGCCTGCGGTGTTGATACAAATATCGTAATTGGCGGGATCTCCCCACGCCTGCCCCGTGTAGGAGCGGTAGTATCTGCTTCGGTTGCGATCCACACGGCGGATCTCGCGGGCGAGCCTTCTGTCGTCCCGATCCTCGTCTCCCTGCCCCTTCTCACGGCATCTTGCCACGCGGAAATCCATATCCGCATACACGAAGATGCGAAAGGGATTCCTGTCGCGCAGAATGTAATCGGCGCATCTGCCCACGATCACGCAATCGGATTTTTCCGCAAGCTCGCGAATGACGTTTGCCTGCTCCGCATAGACCGAGGCGTACTGCTGCATCAGATAATCCGACACGCCCCCGTGGAGCGTTCTGCCCACCGTGATGGGAAAGTGATATTCGGGACGCTGCTCCACGATGCGAGAGACGTACTCCTCTGCCAATTCTGTTCGCTCGGCGATCTGATACACGATCTCACGATCGTAATACGGAACGCCCAGCTCATCTGCAAGACGCCTTCCAAGCTCTCTGCCCCCGCTTCCGAACTGCCGTCCGACGGTGATGATCCGACTCATATTCAGCCCCCCTTTTCTTCCTTTATTTCATTATATCATCTTGCCGTAAAAATGTCAAGAGAACCCCTCCCCATCTTTTTTGGCGTCACGCCTTGATTTTTCTCGTGTTTTTTGGTATAATAGAGATATATTCCACCAAAAACGCCGCCCCGCGGCAGAATGGAGACACCTATGACAAAAAATCAGACCGTGCTGGCACGTTGCAATCTGTTTGGCGTTTTCGGCGCAATCCCCGAGCTTCTCAGACTCGACGAGGCGGCGCGTAACCTTGTAAAAAAGCACCGCGTATCCATCGGATTTCTCATCAAGGGCGGCCCCTCTGCCACCCTTCGCTTCGACCGCGGCGAGGCAACGCTCACTGAGGGTGCTCGCGGAGCTGTGATCAAGCTCTACTTCCCCTCCCCAAAAAAGTTCAACGATATGATCGACGGCAAGGGGATGCCCATTCCGATCGGGGGCTTCCACCGCTTGGGCTTTTTGCTCAAGGCGTTTATGCCGCTGACCGACATTCTCTCCGCTTACCTCCGTCCCAAGGAGGGCGCGCTTGACGATCCCGAATTTCTCAAAAAATCCACCAAGCTCATGCTCTGCGTGATCGCGGGAGCGGTCACAGAGATCGGAAACCACGACACGGTCGGCAAATTCTCGGCGTCCAACATCGTGGACGGTGACGTCATGCTCAAAATCGGCAACATCGAGGCTGACGGCACGGCGCTTGCGGTCAGAGCAAAGGATCACAACCTCACCCTGCTCTCGGAGCTTCCCAAGACCGCCTTCTCCGAGATGCAGTTTGCAGACTACGAGACGGCGAGAGCCCTCTTTGACGGCAAGATCAACGCCGTAGCGGCAGTGGGAACGGGACGCGTCCGCATCAAGGGAATGATCTCCCAGATCGACAACGTCAACCGAATCCTTGACCGCGTGTCCATCTATCTGGCGTAAAGGAGAACCGATATGCGAAAGATCAACGATTACAGCAAGAGCCACAGCGAATTTCTTCGCGCCGAGAAGGTGATCCCCTCCGGCATTTACGGCCATCAGGGACCTGCCGAGGGCTGCTACGTGCCCGTCGAGGCGTTCCCCCTCTTTTCCTCCCGCGCCAAAGGCTCCTACCTTTGGGATCTGGACGGAAACCGACTCATCGACTATATGTGCGCCTACGGCCCGAACATTCTGGGCTATCACGATCCCGACGTAGACGCTGCCGCGGCGCGTCAGCGCGCCATCTCCGACTGCACCACCCTCCCCAGCACCCTTATGATCGACTTTGCGGAGCTGATGGTGGACACGGTCGCGTGCGCGGATTGGGCGTTCTTTGCCAAGAACGGCAACGACGTGACCACGCTCGCGGTTATGGTGGCAAGAGCCTATACCCACCGCAAGAAGATCGTCTTCTTCAAGGGCTACTATCACGGCATCGCGCCTTGGACGCAGAAGATCGACTATGCAGGCGTCATCGAAGAGGACGTCATGCACAACATCTACGTGGACTGGAACGATTACGAGGGACTGGAGGCGGTGTTTGACCGCTACAAGGGAGAGATCGCCGCAGTCATCAGCCAGCCCTATATGCACGGAAACTTCCAAGACAACATTCTCCCCGCAAAGGATTTCTGGCAGAAGGTTCGCAAGAAATGCACCGACGAGGGCACCGTTCTGATCGTGGACGACGTGCGCGCGGGCTTCCGCCTCGATCTGGCAGGATCAGACCACTACTTTGGCTTCAAGGCAGACCTCATCTGCTTCTGCAAGGCGCTTGCCAACGGCTACAACGTCAGCTGTCTGTGCGGTCAGGATTTCCTCAAGAACACGGTGTCCTCCATGTCCTACACGGGCTCCTACTGGCTCTCCGCCGTTCCCTTTGCGGCGGCGATCGCCTGCATCGAGAAGATGAAGCGTATCAACTGCCCAGCCCTGCTCCATGAGAAGGGAGTCAAGCTCCGCGACGGACTGATCGCGGCGGGCAAGGAGTACGGCTTTGACCTGCACGTGTCGGGCGCGCCCTCCCTCTTCTATCTCCGCATCGCCGACGATCCCTCCCTGTGTTTGCATCAGGAGTGGATTGCCGAGTGCGTCAAGCGCGGAATCTTCTTTACCAATCATCACAACCACTTCATCAACGCCTCCCTCTCGGACGAGGACATCCGCGAGACGGTCGAGGTGGCGACCGAGGCGTTTGAGGTCATTCGCGACCGTCATCCCCTCTGAGAAAGGAGAACGACATGAAATTACTGATCGTTGTGGATATGCAAAACGATTTTATCGACGGCGCGCTGGGCACGCCAGAGGCACTCGCCATTCTTCCCCACGTCAAGGCGAGGATCGAGAGCTTTGACGGCAAGGTGATCTTCACGAGAGATACGCACCTCGAAAATTATATGGACACGCAGGAGGGCAAGAACCTGCCTGTTCCGCACTGTATCAAAAACACCGACGGCTGGCAGATCCGCGCCGAGCTGGACGCCCTGCGAACCACCGAGGCACTTGACAAGGTGACCTTTGGGTCGAAGGATCTGGTGAAGCGGATCGGAGAAGAGAAAGACGTGGAGAGCATCACCTTCCTCGGTCTTTGCACCGACATCTGCGTGATCTCCAACGTCCTTCTCACCAAGGCGTTCTTCCCCGAGATTCCCCTCTTTGTAGACGCCAAGGGTTGCGCGGGCGTGACGCCGCAAAGTCACCGCAATGCGCTTGACGCCATGAAGATGTGTCAGGTGAGAGTTGAAAACGACAACTGATTAAAAAATCGGAGCCGCGTACAATACGGCTCCGATTTTTTTGTATGATTTGAGGAAAAAAGTCATAAACTTTCTCATACGGTGAAAACAATGGGGGCAAATCGGCAATCCTATCGGTATGAGGGGGTGTTCTACAATGAAACAGAAGAATTTATGGATCGCGCTGGGGGTGGGCGCGACCGTGGGCGCGGTCGGTGTTTGCGCGTCTTACGCAACCACCAACTATCTGATGCGGGTCGCGCTCGACCGCGAGGCGCCCCGCCGCATGGCAAAGACCAAGATCCGCGGAACCGACTACGGAGAGGATGCGGAGAATATGCTCGCGCAAGCGGCGCGGGCATTGGAGGAAAAGGAGATCGAGCAGGTGGAGATCCGCAGCTCAGACGGCATTCGCCTGGTGGGACACTGGTACCCTGCAGAGAATGCCCGTCGCGTGATCGTTGCCATGCACGGCTGGCGGTCGCGCTGGTCGCGGGATTTCGGAACGATCGCAGACTTCTGGCATAACAACGGCTGCCACATTCTCTTTGCCGAGCAGAGAGGGCAAAACAACAGCGAGGGCGCGTATATGGGCTTTGGAATTCTGGAGCGTCATGATTGCCGCGAATGGGCATGGTGGGCAAGCGAGCAGAGCGGAGGCAGGCTTCCCATCTACCTCGGGGGCATTTCCATGGGCGCAACCACGGTTCTTATGGCATCGGGACTTCATATGCCCGCCGCCGTGCGAGGGATCATCGCCGACTGCGGCTTCACCTCTCCCTACGCCATCTGGAAGCACGTGGTGGAGAACAACTTCCACGTTCCCTTCGGATTCTATGCAAGGGCGGCAAACGGGCTCTGCCAAAAGAAGCTCCACGCAGGCTCGCGCGAGCATTCCACCACCGACGCGCTTGCCAAAACCAACATCCCCGTTCTCTTTATCCACGGCGCGGACGATTGCTTCGTCCCCGTTCAGATGACCTACGAAAATTATAAAAGCTGCGCCTCCCCCAAGCGTCTTCTCATCGTCCCGGGTGCCAACCACGGGATGAGCTACCACATCAACCGCCGAGAATATGAGAAAATGAATCTGGAGTTCTGGGAGGAGTTTGACCAAATCCCCACGCCAAACGCAAGCGGAGGAGCGATCTGATCGCTCCTCCGCTTGATTTTATCAAAAATCAGTCTTCCTTTTTCCTATAAACGAGTGCAACGGAACCGACGGAGAGCAGAAGCATCAATGCCGCGCCTCCCGCAACCGTCGCGCCGCATCCGGTCTCTGCGCCGCCGTCAAGCATCGGAATCGCCTCGGTCTTCTCACAGCCGCAGTCCTTGCAAACGTACTTCATCTTGCCCTCAGCCTGCGCGGTTGCCTCGGAAACGACCTCGCCCTTGTCCCAAGCGTGCTCTTCTACGATCTCGTCACCGCAAGCGCAAACCTTCTTGTGCTGATCGTCATCCAGCTTGGTCCAATCGCCGTAGCTGTGCTGCTCCGAAAGCTTGTCGATCTTCTGGGAGTTCGTCTTGCCGCAATCGCTGCAGGTGTATCTGATCTCGCCGTCCTTGGTGTGCGTCGGCTGAACCGTGCTGACCTCCCACTGATGGACGCTATAGATCACGTCACCGCACGCGCAAACCTTCTTGTGCTGATCCTTGTTGTGATCTGTCCATTCGCCGTAGCTGTGCTCCGCGGTCGTGGCAACGTCCTCGGTCTTGGTCTCTCCGCATACGCAGGTGTAGGTTTTCTCGCCCTTGGTTGTATGCGTTGCAGGTGTCGTGATCTCTCCCTCATCCCATTGGTGAGCGGCAGTGGTCGTGTGTCCGCAATCACATACTGCCTGATGCTCGTTTGCATCGAGCTGAGCCCAAGCTCCATAAGCGTGTCCCGCAGGAACGGTCACGGTCTTCGTTTCTCCGCAATCCTCACAGATGTACTTGATCGAACCGTCGGTCACGTGCGTTTGCTGCTTTATGACGTCACCGTCATCCCAATTGTGATCCTCATACTCGGCTTCTCCGCAAGCGCAAACCTTCTTGTGCTGCGTTGCGTCGCACTTCATCCAACCGGTGCTGTAGCTATGCTCGGTAGTCTTTGCAATATTCGCCTCAACCTTTTCCTGTCCGCACGCGCAGGTATAAGTGGTCTCACCCAATTCCGTGTGCGTTGCGTCCTTCGTTACCTCGCCCTCGCCCCAAGCGTGATCCTCATAGATCGCGTGTCCGCAGGCGCAAACCTTCTTGTGCTGGGTCGCATCCTCGTACTCATCGTCATACGTCGCGTATGTATGTGTTCCCGTCTTACCTATGAGCTCAACTCTGGTTTCTCCGCAAGCGCACGTGTAGGCCATCAAACCGTATTCGGTGTGGGTCGCCTGCTTCTTGACGGTTCCTCTGGCGGGGAAGTTGTGAGCCTCGTGGCTCTCCTGCTCGTCTCCGCAAGCGCAAACGAGCTTATGTTCATTCTCGTCGACGCTGATCAGAATATTATAAACGTGACCCGTTTTTTCAATCACTTCCGTCTTGGTGCTGCCGCAATCGGTGCAAAGGTAGGTCTTCACACCTTCCTTCATATGCGTCGAGGCAGTGGTAACCGTTCCGTTATCCCAATGATGCACCTCGGTCTCTTCCGCATTGCCGCACGCGCACACTCTCTTGTGGGTGTTTCCATCAACCTCTACCCACTCGCCATAAACGTGCTGATCGACGTTGGCGGGAATCGTCTCGGTCACTTCTTTCTGGCAGCCCTTACATTTGTAGGTCACTTCGCCGTCCTCGGTGTGCGTCGCGGGAGTTTCGCTGATCTTCTCCCAATCATGACGCTCGCTCATAGTCTCACCGCATACGGTGCACATTCTCTGGTGACCTCCGACATCAACGTACTCCCATTGAAGCTCATGGAGATAATTCACCGCGCACGCACCCGCGCCAACGTTCCACGAATCTCCCTTTTCAACGGCATCCCACTCTGCCTGCGTGCCGCAGAAGTCGATTTCCGCCAAAGCCGCACAGCCGTAGAAAGCCCATTCTCCAATTTCACGAACGCCGTACGGAATGGCAATGCCCGTCAGGCTGGCACAGTTATAGAACGCGCCCTTGCCGATCTTTGCCAGCTTGCTTCCGTCTTCAAGGGTCACCGTTTCCAACTCACCAAGACCCGAAAATGCGGTCGCGCCAATCGCGGTGATGTCCTCTCCGATCACGACGCTCGTGATCTCAAGCTCTGCCCAGGGCGCATTGTTGCTGTAATCGCTCATTGCCCCCTCGCCCACAATCGTCAGAACGCCGTCGGCATAGGACCAAGTCGCCTCATCGCCGCAGCTTCCTGCATTCGTTGTGTTCGCCGTCGCGCTGAATGCACCGCCCAGAATCAGAGCGGTCAGGAGCAGCGAAACAGACAGAACATACCATACTTTTTTCATTTTCATTCCCCCTGTACAATCCGTTGAAATGCCATAGGCCGTCAGTAAGCCCATTTTCATCTTTACCTTTTATTATACTCTTTTTTTAGAAAAAGTCAACAGTTTACATAAAATATAATACCTTTTCAAAGAAAAATACCAAAAAAACACACAGAGAAGACCGCCATGGGAATTCTCTGTGTGTTCCTTATCAACTCTTATTTTACCTTCTTGAGCTTCCAGATGCGCTGCGCGTACTCCTCGATGGAGCGGTCAGCCGCAAAGTGTCCTGCTGCAGCGATGTTGAGCAGGGACTTCTTGTTCCAGAGCGTCTTGTCCTGATACTCGCGGATCATACGCTCGTGCGTTGCGCGGTAGGACTCGAAGTCTGCCAAGCACATATACGGATCGGCAATTCCGTGACCGTTGAGCAGGTAGGACGCGATGTCCGCGAAGGACTCGCCCGCAAAGCCGACGGTCAGGTAGTTCACGATGCGCGCCAGACGCTCGTTGGAGGTGTAGTATGCGGAGGAACGGTAGCCTGCAAGCCAGAGATCCTCTACCTCCTTTGCGGTCAGACCGAAGATGAACATATTCTCCTTGCCTGCCGCCTCCTGCATCTCGACGTTCGCGCCGTCCAGCGTTCCGATGGTGAGCGCGCCGTTGATCATCAGCTTCATGCAACCCGTACCGCTCGCTTCCTTACCTGCCAGAGAGATCTGCTCACTGATCTCGGCAGAGGGAACCAGTGCCTCCGCCATGCTCACGCTGTAGTTCTCAAGGAACACGAGGCTGAGCTTTTCGCGGATGCGGGGATTCTGCTCGATGTCCTTGCTGATCATGCAAAGCAGCTTGATGATGCGCTTTGCCATTGCGTATCCGGGAGCAGCCTTCGCACCGAAGATAAAGGTCTGGGGCTGAATATCCAGATCGGGGTTCTCCTTGAGATCCAAGTAGAGACCGATGATGTTGAGCGCATTGAGAAGCTGACGCTTGTACTCGTGCAGACGCTTGATCTGCACGTCGAATACCGAGTGCGTATCCAGCTTCTGACCCGTCTTTTTGTAGATCATGTCAGCAAACGCGATCTTGTTGTCGTGCTTGATGCCGCGCAGACGCTCCAGCACTGCCTTGTCGTCTGCAAACTTTGCAAACTCGGACAGCTCCTCGGGGCGGTGGCGGAAACCGTCACCGATACACTCGGTGATCAGGTCGGACAGCTTGGGGTTGGAGTAGCACAGCCAGCGGCGGTGCGCCACACCGTTGGTCACGTTATCAAAACGCTCGGGGTACATCTTGTAGAAGGACTTGAAGGTAGAATCCTTCAGAATCTGAGAGTGAAGCGCCGACACGCCGTTGACAGAGTGAGAGCCGATCACCGACAGGTTTGCCATGCGAACCTGTCCGTAGCCGATCACGCTGAGCTGGGAAATGGTGTTCCAGTTGCCCGTAAACACGTTCCAAGCATCACGGCAGAAGCGCTCGTTGATCTCTTTACAGATGGTATAGATTCTGGGCAAACGAAGCTGGAACAGATCCTCGCTCCAGGTCTCGAGTGCCTCGGGCATAACGGTATGGTTGGTGTAGGAAACCGTGCGCGTCACGATGCTCCACGCCTGATCCCAGGTCAGGAAATATTCGTCGATCAGAATACGCATCAGCTCGGGAATGCAGAGCGCGGGGTGGGTATCGTTGATGTGGATCGCAACCTTATCGGGCAGGTTCTCGATGGTTCCGTAAACCGCCATGTGGTCGCGGATGATGCTCTGTACCGACGCGGAAACGAGGAAATACTGCTGCGTCAGACGGAGCAGCTTTCCTTCCATGTGGTTATCGGAGGGATAGAGCACCTTGGTGATGATCTCTGCGTTGTTGCTCTCCTCCAGCGCGCGGGTATACTGTCCCTGCGTAAAGAGTCCCATGTTGAAGTTCTGAATGTTGCGAGCTCTCCAAAGACGGAGCTGGCTGACAGCCGAGCTGTCGGCTCCCGAGATCATCATGTCATAAGGAACAGCCTCGTATTCCTCGCCGCCCTCATAGGTAATCTCGCAGTGACCTTCCTTCCAGTTCTCGATCACTCTGCCGCCGAAATGCACCTTGTAGATGCGGTCGGTTCGGGGAGTGAGCCAAACCTCTCCTCCGGGCAGCCACACGTCGGGAAGCTCTACCTGCATACCGTCCACGATCATCTGCTTGAAGAGACCGTATTCGTAGCAAAGGGAGAAGCCGGTCGCGGGGTAGTCCAGGGATGCCAAGGAGTCCACGAAGCACGCCGCAAGACGGCCGAGACCGCCGTTCCCGAGACCTGCGTCGGGCTCACACTCATAAAGATCTTCCAGCGAGAAGCCAAGCTGCTTGAGCGCCGTTCCGTAAGCCTTGGTCAGACCCAGATTTCCCAGATTGGTCTTGAGAGATCTGCCGAGCAAAAACTCCATGCACATATAGTACACGCGCTTGCCGCCAACCTTGTTCACCTTTTTCTTATATGCGGAACGCTTGTCGTTGAGCATATTCTTTACGGTGATCGCGGCAGCCTTATACATTTGCTCGCGGGAAGCCTCGGCGGCTGTGCATCCGAAATGACGCTGCAGCACGCCCTCAAGTAACTCTTTTACTTCTGCACTGTTGGGATTGTAGTTCATAACCGTTGTATCATGATCCCCCACCTCGGGGATCGCCTTTCTTTGGATTTTCTGTTTCAAAATTTCCCGCCACTATCGTTGATGCAGGAAATTCATATGCCGTTGGGCGGCGCAATCAAAGCTCGTCGTACATTTCGAGGTACTTCTGAGCCGACGCCCCCCACGAGAAGTCTGTTTTCATAATCTTTGTAACCAGCTTTTTGCGCATATCGGCGTCATACCAGAGGGAGATTGCCGCCTCTACGCGGTCGCGAAGCTCGTCGCCGTTGTAGTTCGCAAAGGTGAATCCGTTTCCGCGAAGCTCCTTGCCGTCCATCCAAACGGGCTTGATGGAATCGTAAAGTCCGCCCGTCTCTCTGACCACGGGGATCGCGCCGTAACGCGATGCGATCATCTGCGAGAGACCGCAGGGCTCGGATTTGGAGGGCATAAGGAAAATATCGGTCGCCGCGTAGATACGCTTGGACAGGTCGCGGTCGTAGGTAATGAGCGCCTTGACCTTGTCGGGATGTCTCTGCTCCAGTCCGCGGAAGAACTGCTCATAGCGTTCCTCGCCCATGCCCAGCACCACCAGCTGAACGTCGTTGTTCATCACGATGCGGTCGATGCAGTAGGAGATCAGATCCAGACCCTTGTGCGTTGCGAGTCTCGAGATAACCGACAGCATGGGAACGTCCGCTCTCTCGGGCAGACCGCACTCTCTCTGGAGCGCCAGCTTATCCGCGATCTTTCCTTCCATTTTTCTGACCGAGAAGGTCGCGTCGATCGCCTTATCCTTTGCAGGATTATAATAGACGTAATCGATTCCGTTGAGAATGCCGCGCAGCTTGTATGCGTTGTGGTTGAGGCAATAGCTCAGTCCGTGCGAATACTGTGCGGTGCGGATCTCCTCCGCATAGCGCGGGCTGACCGTGCTCACGCGGTCGGCGCATTCGATCGCCGCCTTCATGAGGTTGATGCATCCGCCGTATTCCATCAGCATGCTCTCGCGGTTATCCAGTCCGAGCACGTCTCCGAGAATGGAGAAATCGTACTGTCCCTGATATTCGATATTGTGAATGGTGAACACCGTCTTGATGTCCCCGTATCCCGGTCTTTCGCGGTAGAGGCAGTTGAGATAAACCACCGACAGCGCCGCCTGCCAGTCATGCGCGTGCAGCACGTCGGGATAGAAATCCACTCTCTCGAGCATCTCCATGACCGCCATGCAGAAGAAGGCGTATCTCTCGGCATCGTCGAGATGTCCGTAGAGGGCGGGACGCTTGAAATAATACTCGTTGTCAATGAAATAGAAGGTCACGCCGTCCTTGACGAGACTGTAGATCCCGCAATACTGACGACGCCAGGAGAGGTTCACCTCGGTGATGCACTCCTCCTTCATCTTCTTACGCCATGCGTCGGAAACGCTTCCGTAAAGAGGCATGACCACTCTTACGTCCACCTTCCCCGTTGCCGCGAGTGCCGAGGGGAGCGAGCCCATCACGTCGCCCAGTCCTCCCGTTGCCGCAAAGGGCATGGTCTCCGCGCCAACGAACAGAAGCTTTTTCTTCGGTTCGGTCGAAACCGCCGTTTCGGTCTTTTTCGTCATACCATCATTCCTTTTCCGATGAAGAACGGCATGGTCTCGTGACCGGAAAGCGTTCTTCCATCCTTAATCATTACGTTTTTATCGGTAATTACACAGTTGAGCTGAACGTTGTCTCCCACCTTGGTATCCTGAAGGAGAATGCTGTTCTTGACCACGCAGCCCTTTCCGATCTTGACGCCACGGAAGATGATGGAGTTCTCCACCGTTCCCTCAATGACGCATCCATCGGCGATCAGGCTGTTGACCACCTTTGCTCTGCCCGTATACTTGGTGGGCGCGCTGTTACGGATCTTGGTGTAGATCTGTCTCTCGGCAACGCCGAACAGGCTCTCTCTTGCCTCCTTGGTCAGAAGCTGCATAGAGGACTTGAAGTATGCCTCCAGCGTTCCGATGTAGGAGTACCAGCCCTCGTAGCGATATGCGCGGAAGAGCTTTTTGTCGAGATTTCTTGCGATGATGTCTCTCGTGAAGCTCTTGTAGCCCTTGCGGAGGGAATCCGAAATAATGGTCTGCAGCTCGCTTCTCTTGATGACCATGATGTTGGTGCTGATGTCGCACTCGCCCGACTCGGGGAGCTGATGCGAGATGCCAACCACGCGGTTGTCCTCGCCGATCTCGATCACGGGCACCGTCTTATCAAGGTGATACTCCCCGACGTTGACTCTCTTGGTCACGACGGTGATCGCCGCGCCCGAGCGGATGTGATCCTCGATCACGTCGCCGAGGTCAATGTTCATGATCACGTCGCAATCGGACAAAACCATATAGTCTGCGTTACATCTGTGAATGAAGTTCTCTGCTCCCATCATAGCTTCCAGACGGTTGGAGTAGAGCTTTCCTGCCGCCGCATTTTCATACGCCGCAACGTAAGGGGGCAGGATCTTGATGCCACCCGAGCGGCGGGCAAGGTCCCAGTCCTTTCCCGTTCCGATGTGGTCGAGAAGAGACTGATAATTGTAGTGTGTGATCACACCGATCGTATTGATATCCGCGTTCACCATATTGGAGAGAGTGAAGTCGATCAAGCGGTAACGGCAACCAAAGGGAATGCTCGCCATGGTACGCATCCGTGTCATTTCCGGAATGCCCTGATCGTGAATATTGGAAAAAATCAATCCTGCAAAATTCATGGTGCGCCTCCTTTAGTTATTTGAAATCATTGCGCCGGCAGGTACGGTCTCGCCGTCGGCAACCTTGTATCCCATACCGATCACGGCAACGCCCGAAGCACTTTCCTTCGGCTCGCCAACGCTCGCGCCCGCGCCGATCACGACGTCAGAGTCGATGATCGCATATCTGACGGTTGCGCCTGCCTTTACGGTCACACCGTTGAGCAGAACGCTGTCCTCGACGAGCGCGCCCTCTTCTACGGTGACGTCGCTGCCGAGTACGCTGTTTTTAACCGTTCCGCAGATCTCGCAGCCTGCGGTGATGGAGCTGTTGATGACCTCAGCCTTCTCACCCACGTACTGGGGCGCGGAGGACATCTGACGGCTGTAGATTCTCCAAGACTCGTCGTGCAGAGAGAGAACGGGGTCCTCGCCCAGAAGATCCATATTCGCCTCCCACAGAGACTGAATGGTTCCGACGTCCTTCCAGTATCCCTCAAAGGAATACGCCACCAGCTTCTCGCCTGCTCCCAGCATCGCGGGAATGATGTTCTTTCCGAAGTCGTTGGAGGAATTGGGATCCAGACTGTCCTCGCGGAGATATTTCTCCAGCTTATCCTTGTTGAAGATATAGATACCCATGGACGCCTTGGTGGAGTCGGGGTTCTTGGGCTTCTCGGAGAACTTGAACACGGTTCCGTCCTCAGTCGTGCTCATGATACCGAAGCGGCTTGCCTCCTCCAGCGGAACGTCAAAGACCGCGATGGTGCAATCTGCGCCTCTCTCCTTGTGGTAATCCAGCATCTTGGCGTAATCCATCTTATAGATATGGTCGCCCGAGAGGATCAGAACGTATTCGGCATTGTAGCGATTGATGAACTCCATATTCTGCCAGATCGCATTGGCAGTGCCCTTATACCAATCGGCGCTGTCCTGTCCCTGATAGGGGGGAAGGATCTTGACACCGCCAAAGGTGCGGTCGAGATCCCAGGGCAGGCCGTTTCCGATATAATCGTTGAGGATCAGGGGCTGATACTGCGTCAGCACGCCGACGGTATCCACGCCGGAATTGACACAGTTGGAAAGGGGAAAATCGATGATGCGGTATTTACCGCCATAAGGGACAGCAGGCTTTGCATTCTTCTTGGTCAGCGCGTAGAGTCGGCTTCCCTGCCCTCCGGCAAGGAGCATGGCAACGCATTCTTTTTTCTTAATCTTAATCATAGCGTTCTCAAAACCTCCGGTATATGTGATTTATTGATTAACAAAATTATGATGGGGAAATTCAGTTCTTCCCTTTTCGGACGCATCGGAAGATCGCGCATCCCATGGGGGGAACGGTAATCCGGATCGCCCTGCCGTAGCCTCTGAGCATACACGGCTCGGTCTTGTAGCGATCGCGGTTGAGCACGCCCGTTCCGCCAAACTCCTTGGCGTCGGAATTGAAGACCTCCTCGTAGGTTCCCGCAAAGGGCACCGCCAGAAGGAAATCCTCCCGCGTCACGGGGGTGAAGTTCAACAAAACGATCAGTTCCCGTCCCTTGGCATCCTTTCTCCGATAGGACAGGATGCTCTGCTCGGCGTTGTCTGCGTCGATCCACTCAAAGCCGCCGATCCAGTCGGCGTCACGCTGCCAGAGAGCAGGCTGCTTCAGATAAAAGTGATTGAGTGCCGCCGTATAGGATTGGAACCTTGCGTGCATCTCGTAGTCGAGCAGGAACCACTCGACCTGATCCTCAAAGTCCCATTCGCGGAACTGTCCGATCTCGGACGTCATGAACATGAGCTTCTTTCCGGGATGCGTCATCATATACGCCATGAACAGTCTCGCGCCCGCAAACTTTTGCTCGTACGCGCCCGGCATACGGTCGAGGAAGGATTTCTTCCCGTGCACCACCTCGTCGTGCGAGATGGGAAGCACGTAGTTTTCCGAGAAGGCGTAGGAGAGCGAGAAATTCAGCTTGTTGTGATGATTCTTTCTCCAGAGAGGATCCTCCTCCGCGTAGGAGAGGGTATCGTTCATCCAGCCCATATTCCACTTGAGGGTAAACCCAAGTCCGTCGTTGTCAAAGTGCGTGATGTTGGCGTAAGCGGTGGACTCCTCGGCAATGGTCATCACGTCGGGGTATCTGCTCGCCATCATACCGTTGAGCTTCTGGAAGAAGGCGATCGCCTCCAGGCATCGATTGTCGCCGTAGACGTTTGGCACCCATTCTCCGGGAAGCTTGTCGTAATCGAGATAAAGCATAGACGCCACAGCATCCACTCGCAATCCGTCCACGTGGTATTTCTCAACCCAGTAAACGGCGTTGGAGATCAGGAAGCTCTGCACCTCCTCGCGTCCCACGTCAAAGCGTCTGGTTCCCCAGCCTCGGTGCTCGATGCGGTCCCAGCCCTGATATTCGTAAAGGGGGGCTCCGTCAAACTCGTAAAGTCCGTTGGCGTCCTTCGGGAAGTGCGCCGGCACCCAGTCCAGGATCACACCGATCCCCGCCTCGTGCATACAGTCGACGAACGCCATGAAATCCTTGGGCGTGCCGAACCGCGCGGTGGGCGCGTAGTATCCGCACACCTGATAGCCCCACGAGCCGTCAAACGGGAACTCGCTCACCGGCATCAGCTCGATATGCGTGTACCCCATCTGCTTGACGTAGGGGGCAAGCTCGCGCGCGATCTCGGCGTAGGTCATCACCGACCCGTCCTCGTGCCGCTTCCACGAACCCAAATGCAACTCGTAAATGTTGAGAGGCTGGGACATCGCCGTCTCTCTGGTGAAGCGGCCCTTTCGGTATTTCATCCAGCCGGCATCGCGCCACTCGTATCCGTCCAGCTCACGAAACGCCGATGCGGTCTCGGGGGGACAGCCCATGCCGAATCCGTACGGGTCAGCCTTGTACAATTCGCACCCGTACCGACGGATGCAGTACTTGTAAAGCGTTCCCTCGCTCATCAGCTCCCCGGGAAGATATCCCTCCCACACGCCGGCATCGGTGATGCGGAAGAGGGGATGCTCCTCGGGATTCCAGCCGTTAAACTCGCCGCAGACCGAAACGTACTCCGCGTTTGGCGCCCACACCCGAAAAGCGATCCGATCACCCTCCCGGTGTGCGCCCAAATAGTCGAAGGCGCGCGAGCTGGTTCCCTGATGAAAATAAAACGCAGCTAAATTTTCCTGCTTTTTCTCGGTTTTTTTCATCCGAACATTCCCCCATTTCTGCTACTGTATCCAATCCGTGGCGACGGGCAAACACCCTTCGTATTCCGTCCACCGCCACAAGATATAGCTGTTGTCCAGTTATTATACCATATTCTACAAAAATATTCAACAGATTGGGGAATATTTTGTAACATCAGACAAAAAAATGAGCAAAATCACAAGACAAGGCTACCGTTTTCGAGAAAAACCAAATTCTTCCTCGTGAAAACGACAGTTTTTTCATTCGCGTTTCTTTCGCAGCTAAACTTGAACGCCGTCATTTTTAACAAAAATCAAGATCAAAAAACGTTGATTCAGCCAAAAATTTTTGTCCTTTTGGTATTATATCATAAATATATACGTTTGTCAATGTGCATAATTACCGAACGTGCATTTTTTCGTTTGTTTTTTTGTAAAAATCGGTGTCGCGCGAATAAAGTTTTTGAAAAATTCCCGCAAACTATTGAAATGTCGCGGGTTGTCTGCTATAATTATAGAGATATAAAGATTATTTCCGCACGAGAAAGGAAGCAAACACCATGAGCGAAAAGCTTTCCACCCAACCCTACAAGGGTACCCGAGATTTCTACCCCGACGAGATGCGCCTGCGCAACTGGTTCTTTGGCGTGATCCGTCAGGTGTTGGAGGCATCTGCATTTGAGGAATACAACGGTCCGATGCTGGAGTCTCTCGATCTTTACGCTGCCAAGAGCGGCGAGGAGATCGCCAACGAGCAGACCTACAACTTCACCGACCGCGCAGAGCGCCGTCTTGCCATCCGTCCCGAGATGACCCCCACCGTGGCGCGCATGGTGGCAGGCAAGATGGGAGAACTCAACTTCCCCCTGCGCTGGTTCTCTCTGCCCAATATGTACCGCTATGAAAAGCCTCAGCGCGGCAGACTCCGCGAGTTCTGGCAGGTCAACGTGGACATCTTCGGCTGTGACACCTATGAAGCAGATCTGGAGTGCATCGCTTCCGCCATTCGCCTGCTCCGCGCATTCGGAGCGGACGAGAGTATGTTCACCGTCCACATCAACAACCGCCGCTTCTTCAACGACGCGGTTTCCTCGATTGCGAACACCGATGCCGAGGGATGCAGAAAAATCTCCAAGGTCATCGACAAGCGCAACAAGATCCCCGCGGAGGTATACGTCCGCGAGCTTGAGAACCTCGGCATGACCGCCGAGCAGATCGAGCGTCTCAATGCCCTTTATTCCGCTACCGTTGAGGAGGCTTGCGCCGTTTGTCCCGACTCGGTTGGCTCGCAGGAGCTGCTCCAGCTCTTTGAGATGCTGAAGAAGACCGGTCTGGATCGCTTCTGCTCCTTCGACTTCGGAATCATCCGCGGACTCGACTACTACACCGGTACGGTGTTCGAGGTGTACGACAACGCGCCTGAAAACAACCGCGCGATGTTTGGAGGCGGACGTTACGATAATCTCGTCGGACTGTTCGTCAACAACGCAAAGATCTCGGGCGTGGGCTACGGTCTTGGCGACGTCACGCTTGAGAACTTCCTCGTCACGCACAAGCTCGTTCCCGACACCTTCGGCGCTGAGTGTCGCGTGCTCATCACCCGCTTTGCCGACGTGCCCTACGAGCACTATATGATGCTTCTTGACAAGCTTCACGAGGCAGGCATCACTGCGTCCATCTATCTCGGAACCAAGAAATTCGGCAAGCAGATCGACTACGCGGTCAAGGGCGGCTACACGCACACCGTGACGGTCGGAGGAGACGAGTATCAGAAATCCACCCTTCGCCTCAAGAACCTCGCCACCCGTGAGGAGATCGAGTGCACGCTCGACGAGGCGATCGCAAATCTGAAATAACCTTCTGCATCGGCAGAATCACTACGAAAAAAGAGGGGGAGTAACATGAAAGGCTTCCGTATCCTGTCCAGCGACGGCAAAACAAAGCTGGCATGCTACCGCACCGAATGTAAAAAACCGCAGATCATGCTGCAGATTTCCCATGGAATGTGCGAGTATTTCAAGCGCTATTCCGAGTTTGCGGCATATCTCTCCCGCCGAGGGATTCTCGTGTTCGGACACGATCATCTCGGTCACGGCGAGAGCGCACCCACGCAGGACGATCTTGGATTTACCGCAGAGGGGGGCGGCGCAGAGTTTCTCGTCGAGGACGTGCACAATCTCTCGGTCTGCATGGCAAACGAATACCCAGACGTTCCCTTGGTGCTGTTCGGACACAGCATGGGCTCCTTCATCGCGCGCGAGGTCATCGCCCGCTACGGAGAGGACTACCGCGCTGCCATCTTCTGCGGCACGGGAGGTCCCGATATGCCCGCAGGCGCGGGAAAGATGCTCGCATCCCTTCTCATGCGCTTCTTCGGAGAGCGTCACAGATCCAAGCTGCTCAAAAAGATCTCCTTCGCAGGCTACAACAAAAAATACGACACGCACGAGACGGCCGTTGACTGGCTCACCCGAGACGGAGCTGTCGTCAGACGCTATCTGCACGATCCCTTCTGCAACTATGTCTTCACTCTCCGCGCGTACCACGATCTCTTTACCCTGGTCGAATGGGTCTCCAAAAAGGACTGGGCGGAGAGAATGCCCAAGAACCTTCCCGTTTTGGTGGTCAGCGGTATGATGGATCCCGTTGGGAGCTGGGGAATCGGCGTAGCAAAGGTCTCTGACCGTTTGTCCGACGCAGGGGTGAACACCACCCTTCGGCTCTACCCCGATATGCGTCACGAGATTCTCAACGAGATCGGTCGGGAGCAGGTTTGGGAGGAGCTTGAATTATGGCTGAAAACATTTTTGACGTAAAACGCCTCAAGGACACCAAGGGGCGTATTCTGAGCGTCGATTTCGGAGATACCCGCACGGGACTCGCCGTATCCGACCCCAGCCGCTTTCTCGCGTCGGGCATCGGAACGATCAGCCCGGGGGGGATCGAAAAGACCGCCCAAAAGGTGGCAGAGATCGCACAGGAGCAACGGGCGGCGTCCATCGTGGTGGGGCTTCCCAAGAATATGGACGGCTCGGAGGGCTTTCGCGCGCAGAGATGCGTGGAGTTTGCAGAGCTTCTGACCGCGCTTTTGCCCGATGCGACCGTTGTGATGATGGACGAGAGACTGACCACCGTCAGCGCCTCCCGCTATCTCAACGAGACCAACACCAGAGGCTCGAAAAGAAAGGGCGTCATTGACACCCTCTCGGCAGAAATCATTCTGCAAAACGTTCTGGACAAGCTGAAATTTCTGTGACCGCGCCAACAGCTCGGTTGCATTTACCGAATGAGGATACATACATGAATCCACCCAAAAAAATTGCCGCCCTGCACGACCTTTCGTGTCTCGGGCGGTGCGCCTTAACGGTGATTATTCCCACCTTATCCGTCATGGGATATCAGGTGATCCCCGTTCCCACGGCACTCCTTTCCACCCACACGGGTGGATATACCGATCTGCACTTCTGCGATCTGACCGACGACATGGGGCAGATCGCGTCGCATTTCGGACGCATGGATACCCGCTTTGACTCCATCTATACCGGATTTCTCGGAAGCACCCGTCAGATCCGCACGGTGGAGCGCTTTCTCGAGGACTTCGGAGCCCAAAGAGACGGCAAAAAGCCGCTGATCCTGATCGACCCCGTCATGGGAGAGGACGGAGAGCTTTACTCCACCTACACCGAGGAGCTGGCGGAGGGGATCCGTCATCTCTGCAAATATGCGGACGTCATCACCCCGAATCTCACCGAGGCGTGCTTCCTCACCCAATTCCCCTACCGAAACACCAAGGAAATGAGCGAAACCGACGCACGCGCATACGCAAACGAGCTGATGGACCGACTGGAACAGGCCTATCCCTGCAGGATCGCCGTCACCGGCATTCGCCTCTCTGACGGCGGCGTTGCCAACCTCTGCACCGACGGGGGAAATACACGGTTCTTTTCTCAGCAGCCCGAATGTGGGCACTCCTATCCCGGCACGGGCGACATCTTCGCGTCTGTCCTTCTTGGAAAGCTGCTGGGCGGTGAGCCATTCCATCTGGCGGTGGACGCGGCGGCTGATTTTGTGGCGCGTCTGATCCGCGCGACCGTCCCCCTTCCAACTGCCACCCGTGAGGGCGTGGCGCTGGAGCCCGAGCTTTGGAGACTGATTCCGAAGAGCGCGGACGAAAACCAAGAAGGAGACTTATAACATGGCAAGCTACAGAGCCCCCCGCATCATCGGTCGGATCATGCGGCTTCTGTTCTCACTTTTCATATTTTCAGTACTCGGTCTTTTGATCTGGCGGGTCTTTATCTCGGATAAGATCCCGAAGACCATCGACACCATGACACCGAACGCCAAACTGACGGAGGCGTACGAGGCGAGCGGTGGAAAGCTGACCCTGCAGTATCAGGATCTTGCCACCATCAGCCGCTCCCCCGAGCGGTACGGTTATTTTTCGGTACCGTCCTGCGTGTTCATCCAAGAGGCAGATCAGGTGCAGGTGGTCTTCCGCTACAACAACAGCACCATTCGGCATCTGGCAGAGGATTACGGACTGGAGGCTGTTCCCGAGAAGAGCCGGCATCTGTTTGACGTGTCCTTGGTGATCGCAACCGACCTCACGCCAAACGATCATACCGACGATCTGGACGCGAGCACCCTCGAAAAAAAACGGATCCTGCCCTCCTCCGACCCCATCCGCGAGGAGACGAGGCTCTACACCTTCTACCGATACGTCTTTGACGGCGTGACGATCGAGGACGTGACCAATTCCATTTATCTGGACGTGTATTACGTCGAGGATATCCGATACGATGACAGACCCTACGATTCCCTTCTGCTCTACGCGTGGGATGAGAAATGGATTTCCTACTCTCCCTCCCGAGCAGACCGCGCCGCAATGAAGGGCGGCAACTGACCCTGAAAAATTTCGATTTTCAAAGGAGATTTACGATGTTCGTTCCATACACACACGAAAGCATTCGACTGACAGGCCGATGGGATACGCGCGATCCCCGATGCGCGGTTGCAACCGCAACGGGCTCTTACGTAGAGTTCAGCTTTGAGGGCAGAATGGCTGTCGCCCACTTTGATATTGAAATGAATATGCTCCCCCTGCTTCACCTGTGGGTGCAGATCGACGGCGGAGACATGACCGAGGCGGTGATCG
>JAZSBE010000028.1:0-11112 GCA_045602215.1 Eubacteriales bacterium
CCTGAAAAACAAAAAGCACACCACGATTGTAGTGTGCCTTTGGAGCTGGCAATCAGAGTCGAACTGATGACCTCGTCATTACCAATGACGTGCTCTACCAACTGAGCCATGCCAGCATCGCCATGCGACCTTCAAATTATATCATAATTCGTGTGGCTTGTCAATGCTTTTTTCAAAAAAAATTGAAATCTTTTTGAAAAAAGTTTAAGAAGATGGTTTTTGGTGTTGACAATCAGAGAAAAATGTGGTATACTCTCCTTGTTGAAACGCTATGAAAAAGAGGAGTAGAGCTTTTTCGCCCTGCAGAGAGAAGGCGGTTGGTGCGAGCCTTTGGGATGGGGAGCTTGAAGTCGCTTTTGAGCGGTGCGGGGGAAGACGATCGCCGTCGGTAGTCCGCAACGGTTCCGCCGTTATCGGATAGAGTGTATTCCATGGGGGAGTTTGCCCGTGGGATAAAATCAGGTGGTACCACGTGCTTCCACGTCCTGATCGGGCGGGGAAGTCTTTTCTTTTTCAGACTATAATGAAGGAGGATCCTATGGATCAGCATAACGAACTTCCAAAAATTTACCGACCTGCAGACTTTGAGGATCGGATCTATCAGACTTGGTGCGACAAGGGCTACTTCACGCCCGACGTGACCAACGACGCCGAGCACTTCTCGGTGGTCATTCCCCCTCCCAACGTGACAGGTCAATTGCACATGGGTCACGCGCTTGACGAGACCCTGCAGGATATCCTGGTGCGCTATAAGAGAATGCAGGGATACAACACCCTTTGGATCCCCGGAACCGACCACGCGGGCATCGCAACCCAGATCAAGGTTGAGGAGCGTCTGCGCGTGGAGGAGGGTCTTTCCCGTTACGATCTCGGACGCGAAAAGTTCCTCGAGAGAGTTTGGCAGTGGAAGGACAAGTACGAGGCTCGCATCACGGGTCAGCTCAAGAAGCTGGGCGCATCCTGCGACTGGACGCGTCAACGCTTCACCTTTGACGAGGGCTGCTCCCGCGCCGTTCGCGAGGTCTTCGTTGACCTGTATGAAAAGGGTCTGATCTACCGCGGCTACCGCATCATCAACTGGTGCCCCAGATGCCTTACGGCTCTGTCCGACGCCGAGGTCGAGTATCAGGATCAGCCCGGCAGCTTCTGGCACATCCGCTATCCCGTCAAGGGAGAGGAGGGCGCGTACGTTGAGGTTGCGACCACCCGTCCCGAGACCATGTTCGGAGACACCGCCGTTGCGGTCAACCCCGAGGATGAGAATATGAAGCACCTGATCGGCAAGACGCTGATCCTCCCCATCGTTGGCAGAGAGATCCCCGTGATCGCAGACGATTACGTAGAGATCGGATTCGGTACGGGCTGTGTGAAGATCACCCCCGCGCACGACCCCAACGACTTCCTGGTTGGTCAGAGACACAACCTCGAGCAGATCAAGGTCATGAATGACGACGCCACCATGAACGCCTATGCAGGCAAGTACGTTGGCATGGATCGCTACGAGTGCCGCCGCGCGCTGGTTGCAGATCTTGAGGCAGAAGGGTATCTGGTCAAGATCGTTCCGCACGAGCATAACGTTGGCGTTTGCTACCGCTGCAGCACCACCGTCGAGCCGATGACCTCCGACCAGTGGTTTGTCAAGATGAAGCCCCTCGCTGAGCCTGCCATCAAGGCGGTCGAGGACGGCAGAATCGGATTTATGCCCGAGAGATTCTCCAAGAACTACTTCAACTGGATGAACAACATCCTTGACTGGTGCATTTCCCGTCAGCTCTGGTGGGGTCACCGCATTCCCGCCTTCTATTGCGACGCTTGCGGCGAGATGACTGTTTCCAAGACCGATCTGGACGTTTGTCCCAAGTGCGGCGCGCCCGTCCGTCAGGACGAGGATGTGCTGGACACCTGGTTCTCCTCGGCTCTTTGGCCCTTCTCCACGATGGGCTGGCCCGAAAAGACGGCAGATCTGCAGAAATACTATCCCACCAGCGTTCTCGTCACCGGCTACGATATCATCACCTTCTGGGTGTCCCGTATGATCGTGTCGGGACTGGAGCAGATGGGAGAGATTCCCTTCTCCAAGGTCTTCATTCACGGACTGGTCAGAGACTCGCAGGGCAGAAAGATGTCCAAGTCTCTCGGCAACGGAATCGATCCTCTGGAGGTTATCGAGAACTACGGCGCGGACGCGCTGAGATTTGCCCTCTCCACGGGTAACTCTCCCGGAAACGATATGCGCTTCTCGGATGAGAAGATGGAGGCGGCAAGAAACTTTGCCAACAAGCTTTGGAACGCATCGAGATTCGTCCGCATGAACCTCACCATCGAGGAGGCAGTTCTGCCCGAGGCAGACGCTTTGGCGGTTGAGGACAAGTGGATCCTGACCCAGTTCAACAAGACGGTCGCAACCGTTGTCAACGCCCTCGATCACTTTGAGATCGGCGTGGCGCTGTCCGCGATCTACGATTTCACTTGGGATATCTTCTGCGACTGGTATATCGAGCTGACCAAGAGCCGTCTGTCCGACAAGGAGAGCGAGGGCAACAAGGTGGCGCAGAACGTGCTTTGCTACGTGCTCAACGGCATTCTCAAGCTCCTGCATCCCTTTATGCCCTTCATCACCGAGGAGATCTATCAGGCTCTGCCGCACGACGCCTCTGTTGAGAGCATCATGATCTCCACCTATCCCAAGGTCGAGGACGCGCTGAACTATCCCGAGCAGTCTCTCGAGATGGAGCGCGTGATCAGTGCGATCAAGGCGATTCGTATGCGGAGAAACGAGATGAACGTGGTGCCTTCCAGAAAGGCAAAGGTCTATCTCGCAACCCGTTATCCCGAATCCTTCGGAGAGGGAACGCACGCCTTCTTTGCGCGTCTGGCATCGGCATCCGAGGTGGAGGTTGCAGAGAAGTTTGACGAGAGCGTGGTCTCTGCCGACAACGCGGTGCAGATCATCACCGACTCGGCGACCATCTATCTGCCCATGTCCGACCTCGTGGATACCGAGAAGGAGAGAGCAAGACTTGCGGGCGAGGAAAAGAAGCTCGTCGGCGAGATCGAGCGGATTGAGAAGAAGCTTGCGAACGAGGGCTTCGTTGCGAAGGCTCCCGCGGCAGTCGTTGACGCGGAGAGACAGAAGCTCGCAAGATATCACGAAAATCTGGAGGGTGTCCGCGCGGCGCTTTCCAAGCTGGGTTGATCACCCTTGTAACATGACTTGATATTGTCCCGCGGCAGCCCATGTCCGACCAAAACGGTCGGAGGATAGACTGCCGCGGGGTGTTTTCGGTTGAACCGAGGAAAGGAGGCAAAGCATGAAAATCGGACTGTCGGATCACTTTACCTATAAAAAACTTTTGAAGTTTACCTTCCCGTCGATCATCATGATGATCTTCACGTCCATCTACGGCGTGGTGGACGGCTTTTTCGTGTCCAATTTCGTGGGGAAGACCTCCTTTGCAGCCGTCAATTTTATCATGCCGTTTCTCATGATCCTCGGCGCGCTCGGATTTATGTTCGGAACGGGCGGTAGCGCCTTGGTCGCCAAGACCATGGGGGAAGGGGATCACGAGCGTGCCAAGCGCATCTTCTCTCTACTCGTCTACGTTTCAGCCGCTGTGGGCGTTGCGATCGCGGCTTTGGGAATCCTGTTGCTCCGCCCTGCGGCAGAGCTTTTGGGCGCGGAGGGGGACCTTTTGCGCGACTGCGTGACCTACGGGCGCATCATTCTCATCGCTCTGCCCGCGTTTATGCTGCAGATGGAGTTCCAGAGCTTCTTCATTACGGCGGAGAAGCCGCAGCTTGGACTGGCGGTCACGGTGGCGGCAGGCGTGACCAACATGATCCTGGACGCGCTTCTGGTGGGCGTTCTTTCATGGGGGCTGGAGGGAGCGGCGATCGCGACCGCCCTGAGCCAGCTTGTGGGAGGTGTGGTACCGCTGATCTACTTTGCGCGGCCCAATACCTCTCTGCTCACGCTTACAAGAACGAATTTTGACGGACGCGCGCTGCTCAAAACCTGTGTCAACGGCTCCTCCGAGTTGATGAGCAATATCTCCATGTCGGTTGTGGGGATCCTCTATAATGTTCAGCTCCTCAAATACGCGGGGGAGAACGGCGTTGCGGCGTACGGCGTTCTGATGTACGTCGGCTTCGTCTTCGCGTCGGCGTTCATCGGCTATTCCATCGGTGTCGCACCTGTGGTCGGCTTCCACGACGGCGCACAGAATCACGGGGAAATGAAGAGCCTGTTCCGCAAAAGCATGGTGATCATCGGGGCGTTCTCGGTGAGCATGGTCGTGCTGGCACTCGCACTCGCGTCCCCCCTTTCACAGATGTTCGTGGGATATGACGCGACGTTGCTGACTCTCACAAGGCGCGGATTTTTCGTCTATGCGTTCGCCTTTTTGTTCATGGGGTACGCCATCTTCTCGTCGGGATTTTTTACCGCTCTCAACGACGGCGTGACCTCGGCGGTCATCTCCTTCCTCAGAACCGTCTTTTTTCAAGTGACGGCGGTCTTGCTGTTGCCCATGGTGTGGGGAATCGACGGCATCTGGTGGTCAATCGTGATCGCGGAAATGATGTCGGTCGGCGTTTCGGCGGTTTTCCTTTGGGCAAAGAGAGGAAAATATCATTATTAAAGAACAGGCGTCTTCTCCGATTGCGAGAAGACGCCCTTTTCATTTCTGCGCGGTTGACAACGTCGCGGCGGTATGATATAATGAAACCATAGTAACAGGAAACGGAGATACGAAGATGTTGGAAATCGGAATGAAAGCCCCAAACTTTACCCTGCAAAATCAGAACGGAGAGACCGTTTCTCTCGGCGATTTTCTCGGAAAGCGGATCGTGTTGTATTTTTACCCCAAGGATCACACCCCCGGTTGCACCCGTCAGGCGTGCGCTTTTGCAGGGATGTATGCAGAATTTGAGCGTCGCGGTGTCACCGTGATCGGCGTCAGCCGTGACAGCGTTTCTTCTCACGCCAAGTTTGCAGAGAAGAACAATCTCCCCTTCATCCTGCTCTCCGACCCCGACCGCGAGGCGATCGAGGCGTACGGCGTGTGGCAGGAGAAGAAGATGTGCGGAAAGGCGAGCATGGGCGTGGTGCGAACCACCTATCTGATTAACGCCGAGGGCGTGATCGAGGCGGTGATGCCAAAGGTTAAGCCCGACACCAACGCCGCCGAGATTTTGGAGATGCTGGGAGGGGCAAACTGAGATGCTCCCGTTCATCATTCTTGCGCTCTTGGGCGGGCTTCTCGTCTTTTTTGGAATCCTCAACTGCAGAGGAAATCTCACCCCTTTGCATTCCTACCATTATCATCGTGTGACCGAGGCGGATCGTCTCAAATTCGGGCGACTCGTGGGACTGGGAACCATTCTCATCGGCGGCGTGGTCATTCTCTACGGCGTGCTCCTGTTCGCGTATGAGAAAACGCAGAGGGGATTTCTCCTGCCGCTTGGACTGTGTTTCCTTTTTGCAGGCTTGGCGGCGGGAATGGCGATCACCTTCTACGCCATGAAAAAATATAACAAGGGTATTTTCTAGGATATGAAGATCTACGATATTTCACAAGAGGTGTTTTCCTCCGTGGTGTTCGCGGGCGATCCTGCGCCGAAGCGGGAGATCCTTTCTGCCATTGGAGAGGGCGCGGTCTGCAATCTCACCGCCTTTTCGATGTGCGCGCACAACGGCACGCATATCGACGCCCCCTATCACTTTTTTGAAGACGGGGAGACGATAGAGCGGTTGGAGCTTTCCAAGACGGTGGGCTACGCCTACGTGACCGAGCAGGAGGGCACCGTTGACGCCGAGGGCGCGCGGGCGATCCTCGAGACGGCAAGAGCTGCTTGCGCGGAATCCGCCAAGCGGATTCTCATGAAGGGAAGGGCACTCATTTCTGCCGAGGCGGCAGAGGTGTTTGCCGAGGGAAACGTCGAGCTGTTCGGAAACGAATCGCAGACGGTAGGGCCTGAAAACGCACCCATGCAGGTGCACAAGATCCTTTTGGGGAAGGGAATCGTGCTCCTCGAGGGCATCCGCCTCGGGGGTGTGCCCGAGGGGGTCTATTTTCTCTCTGCCCAGCCCCTCTCCCTTGCAGGCGCGGACGGCTCTCCCTGCCGCGCGGTGCTCGTTTCATTCTGAAGGAAGGAGTTAACCATGAACTTTACAGAAATTGCAAAACACCGTCAGTCCTGCAGAGCGTATGACAGCGCACGCGCGGTCGAGACGGAAAAATTGAACGCGATTTTGGAGACGGCAAGGCTCGCGCCCTCCGCCTGCAACGGTCAGCCCTACCACGTCACGGTCTGTCGCGGGGAAGCGGCAAAAAAGGTGGGCGCGGCTTGCATGGGCATGGGGATCAACCGCTTTGCGGCAGACGCGCCGATTCTTTTGGTACTGTCGGAGGAGCCCTACGTCAAAACGGCGGCACTCGGTGCCAAGGTCAAGAAAAACGACTACCGTTCGCTCGATATCGGCATCCTCGCGGCGTATATCACCGCCGAGGCGACGGCGCAGGGACTGGGAAGCTGCATCCTCGGTTGGCTCGATGACGGCAAGATCCGAGAGATCTGCGGACTGGACGCCCCCGTCAGACTTGTCATCACGGTTGGATACGCCGCCGACGAAACGCTGCGCGACAAGAAGCGCAAGTCCCTCTCGGAGCTAGTGGGCGAGGTGGAGTAAAAAAGAAGGACTGACGCCAAGTCAGTCCTTCTTTTCTATTAAAGGTTGTAGTACTTTTCAAATTCAGCGGGGTGGGGGATCTTGGAAAGCTCGCTGCACTCTGCGCGCTTGGTCGCGATGAAGTTCTTCAGAAGCTCCTCGGGGAAGACACCGCCTGCAGTCAGGTAGTCGTGGTCTGCCTCGAGCGCATTCAGAGCCTCGTCAAGAGAGGTGGGCAGGTGGCGGAGCTTTGCCTTCTCCTCATCGCTCAGATGATAGAGGTTGACGTCGTAGGGGCCCCAGCCGTTTGCGTGAGGATCGATCTTGTTCTTCACGCCGTCCAGACCTGCCATCAGAATTGCCGCGTAGCAGAAATAGGGGTTGCAGGTCGCGTCGGGGTTACGAAGCTCAAAGCGACGCTTGTTCGGCGTCTTTGCGTATGCGGGGATACGAATGACCGCACTGCGGTTGGAGGTTGCGTAGCCAACGGTCACGGGAGCCTCAAAGCCGGGCACCAGACGCTTGAAGGAGTTGGTGCTGGGGTTGGTCAAGGCGCAAAGAGAGGCGATGTGCTTGAGAAGTCCGCCCATGAAGTAATGCGCGGTCTCGCTCAGGTGCGCGTAGCCGTTATCGTCGGAGAAGACGGGCTCGCCGTCCTTGAGCAGAAGCATATGCACGTGCATGCCGCTTCCCGCCTCGCCGTAGATGGGCTTGGGCATAAAGGTTGCGGTCTTGCCGTACTTGAGCGCGGTGTTGTGAATGATATATTTGATCATCATGGTCGCGTCAGCCATCTTGGACATCACGCCAAGCTGAGGCTCGATCTCAAACTGACCGGAAGCCGCAACCTCGGGGTGATGATAGTTGATCTCGATGCCCGCGTCCTTCATGTGCAGGCACATTTCACTGCGGCACTCGTAGGAGATGTCAAAGGGCTTTGCGATGTGGTAGTTCTTCTGCTTGGGAACGACCACGCCAAGACCCTCGGTCGCGCTGTTCCAGTAGGACTGCTTGGCATCCACGTTCACGCCGATGTTCTTGCCGCTGACCTCCCAGCCAACCTGATCGAACAGGTAGAACTCAAACTCGGGGAGAATGAGCATGGTGTCCGCGATTCCGAGATCCTTCATGTACTGCTCGGCAGCAAGCACGATGTTTCTGGGATACTGGGGCAGGGGACGGTTCTCGGGATTGTCAATGATCATAGCGTTACCCGTCATGGAGAGGGTGGGGATCTCGCAGAAGGGATCGATTACCGCCGTGTCGGGGTCGGGAATGAAGACCATGTCGCTCTTTTCCACCACGGCGTAGCCGTAGTTGGAGGCGTCAAAGCCGATACCGCTCTTCATGGTGTCCTCAGAAAAATTTTCAGCGGGAATGGTCACGTGACGGTACTGACCGTTGATGTCCACCATCTTAAAGTCAACCATTTTGATTCCCTTCTCACGGATCAGAGAGAGAATGTCCTTGATGCTGTTTGCCATAACAATACTCCTTTAATTTTACACAAATGTTTGATGGAAACGTCAAACTTCACTTTTCATTGTATCACCGAATGAAAAAAATGTCAATAGGAGAGGGATAGAATGTTGGCGATTTTTTCGGATTTTTCAAGGGAAAGGAGTTGACTTTTCGGGGGGAATCTGTTATAATGGTTAGGAATTAAACAGAAAAACGGGATGTATGCGCCGAAATTTGGCAAGGTCAAATTAGGTAGCGCGCTCGGTTTGTGACCGAGCCGCAGCGAGACCAAATCCTGTCAGGATTTGAACTCGAAAACAATTTAATATCGGGATGTAGCGCAGTTGGTAGCGCGCCTGGTTTGGGAGCAGGACACCGCCCCCAAGGTATCCCGAAGCAAAAAACGCCGAAAGCCCTTGTAAACACTGACTTTTTCGGCACTATCCTCTCTCGCAAAAATCCCATTTTAAGTGGTTTGACCACAGATTTGACCACTTACAGAAAAACCTCAAAAATTCAATATTTTTTACTCATCGGGGTGTGGCGCAGTTGGTAGCGCGCGACGTTTGGGACGTCGATGCCGCAGGTTCGAATCCTGTCACTCCGACCAAAAGCCTTGAAAACATTGAGTTTTAAGGCTTTTATTTATACATTTAGGAGGATGTAGCTATGGCAAAAGAATTTAAAGTCTTTTTTTCGTGGCAGTCTGATTTATCTGCCAACCAAACAACACGTTTTATTGAAGAAAGTATAGAGCTTGCAAAGACTCTTTTGCCTGACTCCATAATACTTGTACCTGATGAAGCCACACGTAATCGTTTAGGTACGCCCGATATCATGAATTCAATTTTTGAAAAGATTGACGATTGTGACTTGTTTATCGCCGATGTGAGTATTGTTGGGCAATACTCTATACCTGTCGAGGATGGCGAAGATCCTATTGTGAAGTATCTTCCCAACCCTAATGTTATCCTTGAATTAGGTTATGCGGCAGCACGGCTTACTTGGGATAGATGTATTTGTCTTGCAAACACAAAGTTCGGAGCCGTAGCGCAACTCCCTTTCGATTTAAACCACAGAAGAATAACTGATTTTTGTTATGACGGTAGCACTCGAAAACAAAAAATGGCGGAAATCGCAGAAATAATAAAAGAAACCGTCATGGCTTATATTGATAAGCCTATTGCAAAAGTTGGTTTCTCTCACCACATTGTAGGTGGCTATAATTTTGCTAATGCTATTGTCGAAAACAGAATCATTCCTTATAACGAGATAACCCTCGCTACATATTCTCAAAAGACTCAAAGCATCATTGAGGATGCCAAACACCTCATCGAACGGATATCTCGTATCCAGTTATCTGAAAAGAGTGTGGTTATTGAAGACGATGACTTTGATGCACTAACAGAAAACATGACTGTAGCGGATATTTTCAAAGATCCCGTGCTATCCAAAAAGTTTTCGCAAAAAATGTCAAAAGCGCATGATGTTGTTATAGAAAAAGATTTTGTTTCTGCGCGAGTCAAAAAGCATTTGGATGTTGAATTATCTGATGATTTTTATTATTTAGGGAATTTAAAGGAAACAACCCCAATGTTTTCTTACAACTCCCTTGTACTTGAGGGATCTGACGCAGAAAAAGAAAAATACAACCTCATATGCGACTTGAAGCATTTACTTATGATTATTGAATTAAGAGAAATGTTTAAGTCTATGTTTGATGAGGTGTTAATTGTTCCTCTTGCGATAAAGAATTTATCAACAAAACTTGATGAGAGAATATCGATATCGCTCGAAGTTGTTCAAGGCACCCCTATTCTACCAACATCTGATTTCTTTGACCCTGATTATAAAGGCTTAGAAGGATTTGTATACGATGAACATTTGGCAAAGGAATTGTTATGCTTACCTGAAAATAGCGATATACAGCATGATTGTTCTGTACCACAAGATATAATGCCATATAGGCCAAGCTTTGAAATTCCAACATTGGATGCATTTGGTCGTATGTCTACACCGGCTTCTAACGAGGATGACTATGAAGAGGAACTACAAGAATTTATTCAAGATGTTGATGAAGGTACGGAACGAGAGTATAGCTTTGCTATTGGTGCATTGCGTCCAAATGAGACTTTATGGCTTGATAAAGTCTTATTAATAAAGCCGGTTGATGGAAAAATAATTCTTGAATACTCTCTAAAATCCAACAATACTACGGGACATATTGCAGGCAAACTGTGCTATGAGCACGCTGAGGTGTAAAAATCTTTTCTTTGCCTACTGCACCGCAAATTTTGAGGGGCGACCGTTCGTGGTCGCCCCTTTTCTTATGCCTGTTTCGCCTTTTTCTTTTCGGCTGCGATTTCGGCTTTCATCGTTTTTATCAACTCGGCGAGCTTTTCCTCGCATTCCTCTCGTGTCTTGGCGTATACGTTCTTGGATATGCGTTTGCCGTTCACTCTCGGTGTAAACCGACCTTCGTAGAGGTGGTCGTTTATCATCGTCACGCAACCCGTGCCACTCTTTCGTATCTTGGGCTTGTACGGCTCAAAAACCGTTTCTGTGGCGTTTTCGGGATTCGGTTCGGCACTTACCTTGGGAGGCGGCGGTTCGGGCATTTCTGCGTTTGTACCGCCGATCTCTCGGTCGATCCTCACCGCCGCTTGCTGTTGCATGGTGTCTGTGATATGGCTGTAGATGTTTAAGGTCGTTTCCGAGCTTATGTGACCTATCATAGCAGAGAGCGTTTTAATATCCATGCCGTTTTCAAGTGCCATCGTGGCGAAGGTGTGCCGTAGGTCATGAAAGCGTATCTTTTTGCAGTGGGAGCGTTCAAGGATCACTTGGAATCGGTGATACACCGCCGTGGGATTTCTCGGTTCTCCCTCTTTCACGGGTGATGGGAACATCCACTCGCCTTTGGTCTGTTTTTTCAGCTCTGCGAGAAGCTCCACCATATCGGGCGGAAGGAGGATGGTGCG
>JAZSBE010000029.1:0-12405 GCA_045602215.1 Eubacteriales bacterium
GGGGCTTGAATTCGTAGAGATCGTCGGGACGGCGGTGGTGGTCGATGATGACCACGTTCTCCACGCACTTGAGGAGCTTGGGACACTCGGTCTGATGCACGTTGGAAACGTCCGCCATAATCACCAAGGTATCCGATCTCACCGCGTCAAGCGCGGTCTCTCCGCTGACGAACATCGACTTGTATTCGGGGAGAGGGGCGAGAATATCGTAGCAATTTCTGAAGTTTGCGTGCTCGCGGTTGATGACCACGCGGATGTGGGAGGCATCCCCGCCACGCGCGCAGATAGCAAGCCTTGCAAGACCCACGCAGGAGCCGATGGAATCGTAGTCGGGCGCGCGGTGACCCATGATCAGCACGTTGCCCGCCTCACGGATGAGACGGCACAGATGCTGGGAGTTGACGCGCGAGGTGATGGTGGTGGAGCCCGCGATGGTGTTCACCCGTCCGCCGTAGGTGGAGATGCTCTTTCCGTCGTTGACGGCAACCTGATCTCCGCCCTTCTGCAGAGCGATATCGAGAGCGTCCGACGCGGCGCGCTCCTTGTCCTCAAAGCTTCCGTCGATCGCGCCCACGCCCATCGAAATGGTGACGGGGTAGCTGTTGTCGCCAAGCTTGACCTCTCTGACCATCTCCAGAATGCGGAACTTGTTGCCGATGCACTCGTCCAGTCCCGCGCGGTTGAAGACCACGAGGTACTTCTCTCGCTCGTATTCGCGGATCATACCGCCAAAGCCTGCCGCCCAGTCCTTCAGGATCGTCTCGATCTCGCTGACCGCCGTACGGTAGGAGACGCGGACGTACTGCGCCAGCTCCTGAAGGCTGTCGATAACCACATATGCGACCACGGGCTCCTCGACGTATCGCTGATGGCGAAGCGCGAGCAGATCGGTCGCGTCATTGAAGACGATGAAGTAATAGTCCTTACCGCGCGCGCGCATCGTGTAGCAGCGCAGATCGTATTTTCTGCCCTCGATCTCCGTGATCATCGGGCGCGTGTTGTCGATCGGCACGCCGTCCTCGTTGTAGGAAACGTCGCGGATCTGCATTCCCGTCTGGGCGTATCCGATGATCTCCTTCATGGAAACGCTGCAGAAGCTGCTCAGGGGGACGTTGCAAAGAGGAGAACGGAGCTGCAGGATGTCCTGCATCGCGCCGTTGACGATCTTCACCACCCCGTCCGCGCTCACGATGGCGTAGGGCACGTCCACCACGTAGCGGAACATATCGCTGATCTCGGTCGCCATCAGCTCTGCCGTGTGATTGGCGTCACTGATCCTGCGGTAGCGGGTCAGATATGCCGCAAGCACCGCTCCCGCCGATACGAGATAGACCGAGAGGAGCGCCAGCGCGAATCGGGAGATATGCTCACGGGGCAACCTTCCCCGCTCTCCCATGAGCGCCAGTCCCCAAAGGAGCGCCAGGAGGACGAATCCGATCGCGGCGCAAAGAATCAGCGGCGCGCGCAGATCGGTGCGATAAGCCTTTGCTTTTCTGTTTTGCATCTATTCAAAACTCCTTCCAATCGTGATGAGTTGTATCCGTCACGGAGTACCCGAGCCGTTGCCTCGGTTCATTTTATCCTTGAGCTTTTTGCCGATTGCCTGCATGATCCGCACGTACGCTCCGAAGAAGGCGCCAAGGTAGAGCGCGCCCGTCGTCGCCACCAAAACGAACAGGATCAGAACGATCACGGCGCCGCGTCTGCCCGATTTTCCTCTTGCGCGGAGCTGCTGTCGGAAGGCGCGAATGCCAAGGATGAGCAGCGCGGGCATGAGCATGAGCGAGAGGTTTGCCGCCACCATGGAGAGAAAGCCATTCTCCCCCGTGGGCAACAGAGACAACGCCAGGGAGACCACGTAGATCACCGCCGCCGCAAGGCTCACGGTAAAGGTCTCGGACTCCAAGGTTACCACCGCGCGCATCCCGTTCGTATCGTACGCGGCGTTGAGCAGCCGCTGTCCGAGGTATGCGGGAATCGCGCAGCACAGAAAGAGCGTCGCGGGCAACAGGTCAAAGATCGCGTCCATCGAGCTTCGGATCATGTCGTCGCTCATCAGGCTCTCAAAGGAAGCCCTCAGTGCCTCCATCGAGGAGATATTCGCTCCCTCTCCCGCCGCCGCGATCTGCTCGTCGATCATAGCGATCAGGTCGGCGCGCGATTGGATCTGCGCCTGCACGAACCCTTCCTTCCATTCGGCGAGAAGCTCCCGAAAGAGCTCGGGTGTTGACACAATATAGGTTCTATTGAGCCAGACGAAGACCAACGTCAACATGCAAAGAAGCAATCCTCCCGTTGCAAAGCAGATGGCAGAGGTCGCGCCCTCGCCAAGATAGGTGGCGAGTGCCAAAAGGATCGCCGCAGGCAGGATCGCCAGTGCCATTGCAGAAACGAGCAGGTCACCCGTTGCAACGTACGCGCCCACCGCTGCCGCCAGCGCGAGAACGGGCAATACCCAGTATCTTCGCGTTACGGTCTGGTAATACGCGCCCGCGCATACGCCCACGCACGCGGCGGCGATCATCGCCCCCACCGCTGGGTAATAGGTCACGCCAAGCGGCAGAAGCGCCGCAGGCAGGACCGCGCCGAGAAGGCTCGCGCCGATCACCAGCCACGTCAGTCCCCTCGTCCGTCTTGTGAAAAAGTATCCGCCCGCCGTGAGCGCCGCCCACAACACGATCGCCGCGTTCTCATCGAGAAACGAGAACGGGATCGCAAAGCACGCCAGCAAAAAGAGCGCCGCCGACAACGCGACCGACCCGCGCACGGGCGTCGGAATCGCCTCACGGTTCCTCCAAAGGGACTCCGCCTCGTCGTATTTGATTTCGTCTTGCCTGTTCATGAAGCTCCTCCCTTCGGGTACACTTCCCATAATACTATAATTTTATTATAATAGTATACCATATCTTTTCGCGTTTGTAAACACTTCCATATAATTTTATGCAAAATTTTTACGGGGAAGGCAGGAAGGTCGTGGGCTTTGCCCACACCCACTTATAAGAACCCTCAAAACTTTCCGTCGAGGGGGACGGTATCAAAAACAACCCGTAGGGGCGACCGCCGCGCCCCGCGTGGTGTCCGGTCGCCCGCGCCCGTGTCATCCTGAGCAAGCGACTCGCGTCAGCGATCGCGCGTCGAACTGCGTAGCAGTGCGAGGTGTAAGCCGAGCAGGATCTCGGGCGAACAGCGATGTCCTTTCGTAGATCCCGATGCTTCGCATCGCCCTACGGGTTCGACTTCGGGAGGAGAGTTCCTCCCTTCGCTCAGGATGACAGATGAGATGGTCGCCCTTACAAGGTGAATTGAAGATTCCGTTACACGCCGCAGGCGCATCATTTGCCCATGTTCGCGTGCGAACGTGGGCAACATCATTGGGCGTAAGCCCACATCATTTGTGTCCATTCGCCCTCGAATGGCACAATCTCATTTTTTTCGGCGGAACGCCAAAAAAAACAAACGAGGTGCCGTTTCGGCACCCCGTATGTTGATTTTAAGCCCCCTGCAGCGCTCTTTCCAGCCAAACGAGGCCGAGGCTGAAGGCGTTCGAGAGGCCTTCCTTCTGACCCTGCTTGACGATCTTGTTGGTGTCGGCAGACTCCACCACCTGAATCAGAACCGTCTTGGGAAGTCCCGACTCCTTGTCGTAGTCGAAGATCTCCAGAATCAAAACGTACTTCTCACTCATATCTCCGTAGCAAATGGTGTCGTCCTGACGCACCAGAGGCTTGCCCATATATTCGAGATGCTTTCCGCCTGCCAGCGGCTTGGTTTCCTTTGCCATGTTCGTGTCCTCCGTTCATTTTTTGAAAAAATTCTGATCTATCCTTACCAAAACGTCTCCGTCTCAAAAAAGCATATTTACAATATTATAGCACGCGTGACGGGGAAAGTCAAGACCGCCGTTGCATTTTTTCAAAATTTCAAGACTTGGCGCGCGCATTGTTGCTCGATTTTCTTTCTTTTTGCGTGATTTTGCCAACTTTTTCGCAATTCTTGACAACGGACGATTTTTTATATAAAATAGAAGTATATCAGTTTCAAAAAACGGAGGATGAAGTATGTTTGACGTTGCAATCATCGGAGCGGGCGTCGTGGGCGGCATGATCGCCAGAGCCCTCTGTGCGTACAAGCAGGACATCGTGATTCTGGAGAAGACCAACGACGTTGCCATGGGCGCAAGCTCTGCCAATTCTGCCATCGTGCACGCGGGCTTTGACGCCAAGGTTGGGTCGCTCAAGGCAAGGCTGAACGTTCGCGGATCCGAAATGATGGAGACGGTCTGCCGCGAGCTGGGCGTGAAGTACCAAAACAACGGCTCTCTCGTCATCGGCTTTGGCGACGAGGACAAGGAGACGCTCAAGGGTCTTCTCGAGCGCGGAAACGCCAACGGGGTCAAGAGGCTTTCGATCGTGGAGGGAGAAGAACTCCGCGCGCTGGAGCCGAGCCTCTCGGAGAACGTCACCTGCGCCCTTTACGCCCCCACGGGCAGCATCGTTTGCCCGTATGAATTGACGGTTGCCGCTGTCGGCAACGCGATGGACAACGGTGCTCAGCTGATCCGCAACTTCACCGTTTCCTCCATCGACGCGATGGACGGCTTCTATCGCATTCACAGCGAGGGCGAGACGGTGGACGCCCGCATCGTCATCAACGCGGCGGGACTTCATTCGGACGAGATCGCGCGCATGGTGGGAGACGATTCCTTCACCGTGCATCCCAGACGCGGCGAGTACGTCCTGCTCGACAAGGAGTGCGGATCTCTCGTGTCTCACACCCTCTTCCGTACCCCCGGCAAGATGGGTAAGGGCATCCTCGTTACCCCCACCGTGGACGGAAATCTCCTCACGGGCCCCACGTCGGTGGATATGGAGGACAAAACCGACCGCGCCACGACCGCGGAGGGTCTGTCCCTCGTGATGAAGCAGGCGGGCGAGAATGCGTCGGGCGTGGACTTCCGCAAGACCATCACCTCCTTCTGCGGCCTTCGCGCCGTCGGAAGCACGGGAGACTTCATCATCAACATCCCACGCGAAAGATTCGTCAACGTCGCGGGCATCGAGTCCCCCGGTCTTTCCTCCGCCCCTGCGATTGCAGAGTACGTCATCGAGCTTTTGGAGAACGCGGGCGAGAAATTCGAGAAGAAGACCGATTGGGATCCCACCCGCGCCCCCATGCACGCCTTCCGCGAGGCAAGCATGGAGGAGAAGAACCGCATCATCGGGGAAGATCCCACCTACGGCCACATCATCTGCCGTTGCGAGACGGTAACCGAGGGAGAGATCCTTCACGCCATTCGCACCGAGCCCCGTCCCCGCGACCTCGACGGCGTCAAGCGTCGCACCCGCGCGCAGATGGGACGCTGTCAGGGCGGCTTCTGCTCCCCCTACATCGTGGAGCTGTTGGCAAAGGAATGGGACACCCCCTACGAATCCATCACCAAATTCGGCGGAGATTCTCTGATCAACGTCGGAAAGACCAAGGAGGCGTGAGATGACCAATCAAAGACAGATTGACCTCGTGATCGTGGGCGGAGGCCCCGCAGGCATGAGCGCGGCGGTAGCTGCCTATCAGAGCGGCATCCGCGACATCCTCATTCTGGAGAGAGATTCCCAGCTTGGCGGAATCCTCTGCCAGTGCATTCACAACGGCTTCGGACTCCACCGCTTCGGCGAGGAGCTGACCGGCCCCGAATACGCATACAGGTATGAAAAACAGGTCAGAGAGTTGAACATTCCCTTCCTGCTCGACACCATGGTGCTGGACATCTCCCCCGACAAGATTATCACCGCCACCAACAGCCGCGACGGTATCTTTCAGATCAAGGCAAAGGCCGTGATCCTTGCCATGGGCTGCCGAGAGAGAGCCAAGGGCGCGCTCAACATCGCTGGCAAGAGACCCGCAGGCATCTACAGCGCGGGTACGGCGCAGAAATACGTCAACCTCAAGGGCTATATGCCCGGCAAGAACGTCGTGATCCTGGGATCCGGCGACATCGGGCTCATCATGGCGCGCCGTATGACCCTCGAGGGCGCAAAGGTGCACGCCGTGTGCGAGCTGATGCCCTATTCGGGAGGACTGGCGCGGAACATCGAGCAGTGCCTCAACGATTTCTCGATTCCCCTCCGCCTCTCCCACACCGTGGTCGAGATCCACGGACAGGAACGCCTTGAGGGCGTGACGATCGCCCGTGTGGACGAGAGACGCCGCCCCATTGAAGAAACCAAGGAATACATTCCCTGCGACACCCTGCTCCTCTCGGTGGGTCTGATCCCCGAGAACGAGCTTTCCAAGACCGCAGGCGTGACGATGGATCCCATCACGGGCGGTGCCGAGGTCGATCAGGACAGACAGACCGCCGTGGAGGGCATCTTCGCGTGTGGAAACGTGCTCCACGTGCACGATCTCGTGGACTACGTATCCGAGGAGGCCGAGATCGCGGGAAGCGCGGCGGCTTCGTATATTCAGAATCAGAGCGCGAAGGGCGCAAACGTCACCCTGTGCACCGACGGCAAGATCCGCTACACCGTGCCCCAGCGCATCACGGGAGAAAAGGACGTCACCGTCTACTTCCGCGTGGCGGACGTTTACCGAGACGCTCGGATCGTCGTCAAGAAGGGCGACGAGGTGATCTATTCGAAGAAGAAGCTCAAGCTCGCGCCGGGTGAGATGGAGTGCATCACCTTAAAGCCCGAGCAGTTTGCGAACGCCGGCGAGCTGCACTTTTCACTGGAGGTGTAAGAGATGACGAGAGAACTCATTTGTATCGTATGCCCCAAGGGCTGCCCTATGAAGGTGGAGCTGGAGGGCAAGGAGGTCGTCTCGGTTGAGGGCTTTACCTGCCCCCGCGGCAAGAAATACGCGATCGACGAATGCACGCACCCCATGCGTACCGTCACCACCACCGCCCGCACCGACCGCGGCGGCGTGATCGCGGTCAAGACCGACAAGACCATTCCGAAGGAAAAGATGTTCGACCTGATGCAGGAGATCAACCGCGCCGTTGTGAAGCTCCCCGCGCGCATCGGCGACGTTGTTCTGAGAGACGTCGTCGGCACGGATGCAAACGTCGTTGTAACTGCAAATCAGGACTGAAAACAAAAAGGGACACCGCAAAGGCCGGTTCTCATAAGGAAGTTAGGAATTCCTTGTAGGGACAGGCGTCCTCGACTGTCCGTTAGCACAAAAAATGATACGCAGAAGACAAAGAGATGCCCCCGACAGATTTTTGGAAAATCTGTCGGGGGCGTCTTATATGTTCTGCTCGAATTGATCAAAGCTCATTCCAGTCACTTTGGACATCCTGTCCCCAACTGTCCGATCCGTAGCATTTGATGGATTTACTATTAGCACACTTTTTTTCCGAATAGTTGATGACGATTTGCAAATCCCCAACACAAACCTTTGCACAGTTGTTTTCATCGAATTCAACGATGTATTCTGCGCCTTTCAAAAATTTAGGAGGGCAAAGCGGAACGGCGCACAAAATATTGTAATTGCTATCTGTGCCATACACACAAACAACCTGCGGTTCTTTTTCTACAACTACTCCTCTTTCACCCTCACTAAACATTTGCACCTTTTTTCCAAACAAACTAAACTTGAATGTGTATTTCATTTTTTCCTCCATTTGAGTATATATATTAAAATTCTTTTTTATCGTAAAATCCAATTTTATCGCAAGTTTCGCCTTTGTATTGCAAGCGCGTCCGGCAAATCCCATACCCCTCATTCTTCTGTGTACAATTTGTCGTAATGCCAACGAATTGGGTTTTCATAGATATATTTTACGTGTTCTTCATGGTCTTCACGGTTACGGATAACATGATCGTAGAAACGAGCTTGCCAAATATTTTCGCCATACTCCTTGTTGCAAAAACGCTTGAATGTAGATACAAATTGAGAACACGTGCTATTTGCTCTCTCAATATTTGTAGGGACAGGCGTCCTCGACTGTCCGTTATCGGTCGTGTTTTTGTTTTCTTTTACCCAAAGCAACAAATGAATATGGTTTGGCATTATCACATAGTTTTCAACCGATAAATACTCATAGAACTCATTTAATTGTTTGATATATTTATCTGCAATTGTTCCGTATCTTGTTAATTCGGCTTGCGGACAGTCGAGGACGCCTGTCACAGACGGACAGTCGAGGACGCCTGTCACAGACGGACAGTCGAGGACGCCTGTCCCTACAATGCGAGAGAGGATGCACCGTCTGTTTTGTGTGCAAATCGTTATAAAATATACACCAATGCTATTGTAATCAAAACTCTGATATCTTGGTGTTTTTCTCTTTTTTAATTCATCCATTTTCATCACCCACACCATTATATCACAAAATCGGCAGAGAAAGCAATATCTCTGCCGAAATTTGTTTGTTGCGGACAGTCGAGGACGCCTGTCCCTACAGTTTTGCAAACATCCTTATGAGAACGCCCCTAAAGGTGTCCTTTTTATTTCTACTTATGAAAAGAAAATCCAGAATCCGATGCCGATGAGGATCGCGCCGCCAAGGATGGACGCCTTGTTCGCGAGCCTGGTACCGAATTTCTTACCGATGTAAAGACCGCCCATGCAGATGACGAAGGTGACCGCCGCGATGAGCAAGGCGCACACCACCGCCATGATCGCGGTGTGATTTGCAATGGTGAATCCAACCGACAAGGCGTCGATCGAGGTCGCCACGCCCTGCACAAGAAGCGCGCCCAGCGTCAATTTCGCCACGCAATGGCACTCACCGGATTCGCCGGCTTCGCCATCCTCGCATTCCTCGCCGTGAAGTCCCTCCCACAGCATCTTGCCGCCGATCCAGCACAAAAGGATCAGAGCGATCCAAGGGATCACCTTCTGAAAGGCGTTGAACTTTTCGGCAATCGTGTGGATACAGACCCAACCAAGCAGGGGCATCACCGCCTGAAAGCCTGCAAAGATCCCCGCGATCAGGCTCATGCGAGGCAGCTTCATGCAAGGCTCGTTCAGCCCGTTTGCCAAGGAGACCGAGAAGGCGTCCATCGCCAGTCCCATTCCGAGTAGAATACTTGTCAAAAAAAACTCAGGCGTCATATCCGTCCTCCGTAATCTACGTCATTTTTTACATAACCTATATAGTGTATCACATTTTGTTCGGTTTGTCAAGAAAAAAAGAGGCGTTCCCCCTACGGAGTGATCTTCACCCGCGGCGGGTGGATGGTTGCACACGGATTTACAATAGGCTCTCCCCAAGGGGACGCTCCCGCGAGATCGGGTAAGAGGGGGTACTCGGCGCGTTTTCCCTCTCCGCCGCGCGTCCGCGCGCCTTGCCATCAACTGTTGGTTGATATTTTTTCAAGAAATATGCCGAAAGCTCTTTACAGTTGCATTTTTTTGGTGTATAATGGGGGTGAAAAATTCAAACATCACGATTGCGAGGGTTAGAGAATGCAGAAAATGGAACCTCAAAAAATCAAGACGCTGCGGATGCGGCAAGGGTTGTCGCAGAAGGAGCTGGCGCGCCTTTTGGGCATCAGCGACCGCGCGATCTCCAAGTGGGAGCTTGGCTACGCCCAGCCCTCCGCCAACCATCTGATCGCTCTTTCGCAGATCTTGGGCGTGGGCATTGAGGAATTTTTGCCGACCGAGGAGGGAGCAGGCGAGGTGGCACCCACGGGTATGAAGTCGCTGACCGAGCTTTACAAGATCGGCAGAGGCCCCTCCAGCTCGCACACGATGGGCCCCGAGCGCGCCTGCCAGCTCTTTCTCAAGCAGCACCCCGAGGCAGACGAGGTTCAGGTGATCCTGTACGGCTCGCTCGCCAAGACGGGTAAGGGTCACGGCACCGACCGCGTCATTCAGAAGACCGTCGCGCCCCTGCCCTGCGACGTGGTTTTCAACGTCACCGAGACGAATCTCCCCCACCCCAACACCATGGACATGATGGGCTGGAAGGACGGCGTCAAGATCGCCACCATGCGCGTCATGAGCGTTGGCGGCGGAAGCATCTCCTTTGAAAACGAGGATCTGCACGAGACGCCGAACGTCTATTCCGAGCACACCTTTGCCGACATCGCCGCCTACTGCAAGGAGCGTTCCATGCGCCTCTGGCAATACGCCGTGGAGCGCGAGGCCCCCGATTTCTGGGCGCACATGGAGCGCGTCTGGAGCACGATGAAGCGTGCCATCTCGCGCGGACTCTCGGACGAGGGGATCCTTCCGGGGGGACTTGAGGTCAAAAAGAAGGCAAAGTCCCTCTGGCTCAACCAGCACATCGACGAAAGCCCTGCCACGCGCGAGAACCGTATGGTCTGCTCCTTTGCCTTTGCAGTCAGCGAGCAGAACGCCTCGGGCGAGCAGATCGTGACCGCTCCCACCTGCGGCGCGGCGGGGGTCGTTCCTGCCGTGCTCTACTACCAGCAGCAAAAGAACGGCTACAGCGACCGCGAGATCATACCGGCACTCATGACTGCGGGAATCGTTGGCAATCTCATCAAGACCCACGCCTCCATCTCGGGCGCGGAGTGCGGTTGTCAGGCAGAGATCGGCAGCGCGTGCGCAATGGCTGCCGCCGCGCTCGGAGAATTGTTCTCTCTTGACATTGACAAGATCGAGTACGCCGCCGAGATCGCCATCGAGCATCATCTGGGGCTGACCTGCGATCCCATCTGCGGGCTCGTTCAGATCCCCTGCATCGAGCGCAACGCCGTTGCCGCTATGCGCGCCATCAACGCCGTCAGCCTTGCAAGCTTCTTGTGGGATTCGCGTAAGATCTCCTTTGACAAGGTCATCAAGACCATGAAGGAGACGGGTCAGGATCTCCACGCCTCCTACCGCGAAACCTCCGAAGGCGGTCTTGCGAAGATTACGTTTTAAGTGAGGGGAAAGACCTTGGGAGAAGACCTTGGGCAGGGGAAACTTCTTTCAAGAAGTTTCCCCTGCCCAAACCCATCCCCTGGGGGAACTTTCCCCAAACTCCTGTTCCGACATGGAACAGGAGTTTGGGGAAGTTCTTTTTTGGGGCGGGTGAAAGGGTGGTGATATTCGCCTGCGGTGCGTGACGAAAGTTCAAATTTTGTCTACAAATAGAATTATGATTTTCCGCGCACAAAACAAAGGAGGGCGCACGATGTTCGCACGCCCTCGATTGGGTAGGTTATTCTTTTTCCACGGAAAGTTTTGGGGGTTCTTAGGGGAGCGCGAGGCAGAGCCTCGCGGCCTTCGCAAACGGTCTTAACCCTTCTCGAAGCCGACGAGGATGCCGCCCTTTTCGGCGTAGAAGCTGCAGAGGCCGCGCAAGGGGTGGATCTCGACCGAGGCGTTGGGGTGCTTGGAGAGGATCAGGTTTTTCAGATCCGTAGCACCCGTTTCGTTTTGGCAGTGACCGATGCTGACGCGGCCGCCGCCAAAGCCCTGCGTCGCCAGCTCGTCGATCAGGGTCTCCAAAGCGCGTTTTTCGCCGCGGCACTTGTGCATGGGCTCAAGCGTTCCCTTGTCGCTTGCCTTGCCCACGATGCAGATCCCCATGATCCCCACCGCCTTGGCGACGAGGGGAGAAACGCGGCCGTTGTTGGCAAAGTTTTTGAGGGATTTGAGCATAAAAAGCAGTCCCGTGTGAGCGAGATAATCGGTCATGCGCGCGGAGATTTCGTCAAAGGAAAGATCCTCTGCAACAAGTTCCTCGAGCTTTTCGACCAAAAGCGTGACCTCCGCGCCCGCCGAGAGGGAGTCGAGAACGAAGACGCGCCTGCCCTCGTGCGCCGATTCGTAGATCTGCTTTGCCGCGCGCGCCGAGTTGTAGCTCCCCGACAGACCGCTGGTGATGGTGACGCAATAGACCTCGTCCGCGCCGCCGAACGCCTCCAGCCAGTCGCTCGTGTTGGGGCAGGAGGAGCGCGATCTTCCCTTGTAGCCATCGAGATAGGTCACCATGCTCGCCACGTCAAGGCTCGCGTCGTCCACAAATTCGCGGTCGAAGGTGATGATCTTGAGGGGCGCGCTCGCGAAGGGCACGCGCGAAAGGGTGGACAGGTCGCAGGACGAGTCCGCGACGATTCTGATATTTCTCATGAAAAAATTCTCCTTATCATAGAAGGGGCGCGCATGGAGGAGGATTGCTCCCCCTCGCGCCCTTTTGCGACAAATGTTGACAAGTCAACATCTTCGGTAGTGATAGTATAGCACAAGCTTGTTGATTTGTCAACAAATTTTGGAAAGATTTTGAGGAACGGCAACACGCCAAGCGCGGCGAGATCTCAAATTCACCTTGTAGGGAAGACCCCTCCCCTACGTTGTTACTTTTTGTACCGCGAAAATTCTTTGCCGTATCTTCGATGGCGTATGACGGCATAATAAAATCAATTGTATCACCATCCACCCATAAAAAGACTTCCCCCAAGCTCCCATTCCTTGACGGAATGGGAGCTTGGGGGAAGT
>JAZSBE010000030.1:0-5908 GCA_045602215.1 Eubacteriales bacterium
CGATAGCAAACTCATAACTCATAACTCTAAACTGTAAAGGAGAAAAAGAGAGAGTCTTACGGAATTTTGCTTCCGAAGCACTCTCTCTTCTGTTTTTATTGCAAGTTTCGCATTTGTTTTACAAATGCATCGGGCTGCGCCCATACCCCTATCTTATTTCTCCGATAAGGACCTCACCCATTCGGCGCGGTGATTTTTTTTGAGATTTTCTCAATATTTTTCACAATTTTTTTGACAAAACTATTGGATTTTTAGAAAAGATATGTTATAATAACATATATATCTGTCGTGATCATCCGTCTCGGTGGAAATCCTTTTGTATGGAGGCTCTCGTATGGAAGCGATCGTTGCGCTCTGGAATCAATTTCTCGCGTTCTTTCGGGAACACGTTCTGAGGTCGTTTCAGGAAATCAGAATCATTGATGTGTTGGATATTCTGATTCTTGCTGCGTTTTTGTATTACGTATATACCTTCTCCAAAACGAGAAGAGCAGGTCGCGTTTTGCTTGGTTTGATCGTCGTGATCGCACTCAGTCTGGCGGCAGTCGCACTGGAGCTTCCTGCGCTGACCTATATTATCAAGCTTTTTGCATCGTCTGCGTTTTTCTGCTTCGTTCTGATCTTCCAGCCCGAGATCCGTGACGCCTTGGAGCGCATCGGAAACTCCAAGCCGGTCAATCCGACGGGAGATACGCTTCCCAAGCGCAGATTGGCAGCGGCAAGAAACGTTGCGGAGGAAACGGTGGATGCCGTTTTCCAGATGTCGAGTGATTACACCGGCGCGTTGATCGTGTTTGAGGGAATGACCCCCGTGGGAGATTTCGCCGAGAGTGGAAAGCCCTTGGATGCGATGGTCACATCCTCCTTGCTGCAGAACATTTTTTACGATAAGGCGCCCTTGCACGACGGCGCACTGATCATTCGGAATATGCGCGTTTGGAGGGCAAGCTGTGTTCTTCCTACCACGCACAGTGCAATCAACTTCGAAAACATGGGTACCAGACACCGCGCCGCGGTAGGCCTCTCGGAGGTGAGCGACGCATTGGTGATCGTGGTTTCGGAGGAGTCGGGAATTGTCTCCGTTGCGCAGGACGGAAAACTGATCCGAAACGTTGACCGTTCCACACTGATGGATATTCTGATGACTTATATGGCAGGAAGCCTGTACCTGCGCCTAAAGCGTCAGGATGCTAAAGCGACCGAGGCGGCAAAGAAACTCATTGCCGAGCAGAAGAGACAAATCGAGGAAAGCAAGAAGGCGTCTGCCTCTGCAAAGGCGTTTTCGGAGGCTCACGCGGATGAGCCGGATGCAGACCCCCAGGGGGGATCCGAACAGACCGATCCCGGAGCTGAAGGGTGAATCAAAGTAGAATCGAAGAAAGAACAGAGAGGAGATCGCCATGAAGAACAAGAACGTGGTTGGCCACATGGTTGCGGGTAAAAACGCGACCCAAGGTTGGTTTCGCCGACTGAATATCCTGCCAAGGCTGCTTTGTCTGCTGGTTGCGGTTTTGATCTGGCTTTTTGTGGTGAATATGGCACCGTCCGACAGACACGATGAGCCGGAAATCCGCCTTCCTGTTTTGGAGTGCGTTGAGTAATGATGGGAGAGGACTGTCGGAGATATCAGTATTTGCTCGGAGGGATCCGCCTGTCGCCGGATGCCGATGATGGGGAAGTGCTTGAATGTGCTGCGAAAAAAATGAAGCGTTTGGGCGTTTCTGCCCGTTCGCTTCATTTTCGGCTTTATAAACGGTCGATTGACGCAAGAAAACGGGACGATATCAAACTGGTTTGGACGGTACTGGTTGAAAGTCAGACGCCATTGTCGGCATCTGTTTGTCAAAAGGGAGAGCTGCGTGCGCTCAAGTCCGCAGAGCTTGATTTTTCCTGCGGAAATGAAAATCTTTCCGCGCCGCCCTTGGTGGTCGGCATGGGACCTGCGGGGATGTTTGCGGCGCTTCTGCTGGCAAGACGTGGGTACCGCCCCATCCTCATTGACCGAGGAGACTGTGTGGAGGAGCGCGCGGAAGCGGTGGAGCGCTTTCGTCTGACGGGGGTGCTGGATGCCGAGTCAAACGTTCAGTTTGGCGCGGGAGGCGCAGGAACCTTTTCAGACGGAAAGCTTGTGACGCGAGTGCATGATCCTCGTTGTCAGCTCGTGCTTGAAACCTTCTGTCATTTCGGTGCGCCAAAAGAGATTTTAACCCTTGCAAAGCCTCACATCGGAACCGACGTTTTGCGAGACGTTGTCAGCGGATTGCTTTCCGAGATCGAGCGTCTTGGCGGCAGAGTGATCTACCGATGCCGTCTTTTGGATTTTGAGGAACGGCAGGGCGGCGAGATCGTGGCGCATACCTCTGCGGGAGACTTGTGCGTGGGCGCGGTGATCCTGGCGGTCGGACACAGTGCAAGAGATACTTACAAACAGCTGATCGCCGACCAGTTTGCAATTGAGGCAAAGCCCATTTCGGTGGGGGTTCGCGTGGAGCATTTGCAAGAGGACATTGACCGTGCGCTGTACGGAGATTTTGCAGGTCATCCAAGACTTGGACCTGCCGAGTATACCTTGTCGGACACCAGAACGGAAAGAGGCGTGTACACCTTCTGTATGTGCCCGGGCGGAGAGGTGGTTGCCGCCGCATCCGAGCAAGAAGGACTGGTGGTAAACGGCATGAGCTACCACGCAAGAGACGGCAAAAATGCCAATGCCGCCGTACTGGTTTCGGTTGGAACCAAGGACTTTGAGCCGATCAACGGCAATCTTGCGCTCGGAGCGATCGAATTTCAGAGACGGATCGAGCGAAACGCTTTCCGCGCAGGCGGTGGCGCATACGTTGCTCCGGTGATGCGCGTGGATGAATTTTTACACGGAAAACGAATGAGCGAGTGTGAGCGGATCAGCCCCAGCTATCGCGACGGAATGGTCAAATCGGCTGATTTTCGCGAGGTGTTTCCCTCGTTTGTCACCGATTCTCTGCGCTATGCGCTCAATTCCTTTGGTGGAAAGATCGAGGGGTACGATGCCCCCGATGCAATCTTGACTGCGGCGGAGACGAGAACCTCCGCGCCCTTGCGGATCTTGAGAGATCCCGAGACCTTGACGGCGATCGGACATCCCTTGGTGTATCCGTGCGGCGAAGGCGCGGGATACGCCGGTGGAATCACCAGCGCGGCGATCGACGGGATCAGGATCGCGGAAGCGATCATGGGACGCTTCGCACCGTCCGAAAAAGAATAATGCTTCAGACCAATGAACGAAGAAAGAAAGGAGCAGACCATCATGGCGGAATCAAACGGCAAGAGCCGTGAAAAGCAATGGAATATCACGTATCGTCCCTCTGATGAGGCACAGGAGCAGATCAGGCAGATGGCACTGCAGACCGGTCTTTCAGAGATCATGGCAAAGCTTTTGTACATTCGCGGATACCGCTCTGCAGAGGAGGCCATGCGATTCCTTCGCATGGAGGAGACGTCTCTGCACGATCCGTTCTTGATGAAGGATCTTTCCTTGGCGGTGGATCGGATCGAATTGGCGCTTGAGAGAGGGGAGAAGATCGCAGTCTACGGTGACTATGACGTGGACGGCGTGACCTCCGTCAGCTTGATCTATTTGTATTTGCGCTCCAGAGGAGCGAAGATCGGATACTACATTCCGAGCAGAATCGGAGAAGGATACGGACTCTCGAATCAGGCGCTGGATCGCTTGCACGAGAAGGGCGTTACGCTGATGATTACGGTTGACACCGGCGTGACCGCGATGGAGGAGATCGAATACGCAAACTCGCTCGGAATTGACACAGTGGTCACTGACCACCACGAGTGCAGAGCTGAGCTTCCGAATGCCTGCGCCGTCGTCAATCCTCACCGCCCCGACGATGAATACCCCTTCAAGGAATTGGCGGGAGTTGGGGTTGTCTTCAAGCTGGTGTGCGCCATGGAAATGGCGAGATGCAGGCGAGAGGGGATTCCCGAGATTGAGGGTGTGCGTCAGGTGTTTCATACCTACTCCGATCTGGCAGCGGTCGGCACGATTGCCGACGTCATGCCCGTGTCGGATGAAAACCGTTTGATTATTTCCATGGGACTTCATCGCATGGAGAAGTCTTGCAGACTGGGACTTCGCGCACTCTCGGATGCGGTTGCATCCGGTAAGGAAAGAGGCTCTCAAAAGCAAAGTAAGATCACGTCTTCCTTCATCGGATTTGTCATTGCCCCCCGTATCAATGCGGCGGGCCGCGTCAGCCGCGCATCCATTGCGGTCGAGCTGCTGCTCTCTGACGATGAAAAGCGCGCCACAGAGCTGGCGGAGGAGCTTTGCAGACTCAATGTCGAGCGTCAGGTCGAGGAAAACCGTATCACGGAGGAGGCGTATCGGAAAATTGACGCGCTACCTGAGGAGGATCGCCGTTTCATTTTGGTGCTGGATGATGACACTTGGCATCAGGGCATCATCGGCATCGTTTCCTCTCGTATCACGGAGCGCTACGGGCTCCCCTCCATTCTGATTTCCTATGATGGAGCAGTGGAAGGCAGGGCGTCCGAGTTTGACGTTGGAAAGGGATCGGGACGCAGCCTCAAGGGGCTGAATCTGGTTGGCGCGCTTACCGCCTGTGAGGATCTTCTGGTTCGCTACGGAGGACACGAACTGGCGGCAGGGCTCAGCATTCGCCGAGGAGACGTGGCGGCCTTCCGCCGTCGGTTGAACGAATATGCCGATCAGCAGTTGCAGGGAGAGACCATTTGTCATACACTGGATGCAGACTGTGAGGTACAGATGCAGGATCTGACAATGAGCCTTGCAGAGGAGATCAATTGTCTCGAGCCCTTTGGAATCTCCAATCCCGTTCCGAGCTTCGTACTGCTCGACGTGCAGGTGCTGCGGGTTCTTCCCATGGGTGGAGGAAAGCATTTGCGCCTGACGGTTGAAAAGGACGGCGTTCAGATGAATGCCGTTTGGTTTAACACCTCGGTGTCGGAGGTGCAGTTTGAAGCGGGAGACAAGATCGATTTGATGTTCCGCTTGAACATCAATGAGTTCCTCGGTTCGGTCAGCCTGCAAATGATGATTCAGGATGCCAAGATTTCCCGTTCCACATTGGCGGAATATCAGGCGCTGAAGGCGCGCTACGAGGAAATTCACAACGGCGCAAGCTACACCGAGGACGAGGACGTGTGTCCGAGTCGAGATGATGTCGCGGCGGTGTACACCTTCCTCAGACGGGAATACCGAATGGGGCATACCAGTTTTCCCATGCGCAGACTTCTGGGGCAGGTGCGGAAATCCTCAGGAGAGCCGTTTGGATATACCAAGATGAAATTCATCATTCGCATTCTGCAGGAATTGCAGATCTGCGGCGTGAGTGAGCCGACAGAGGATCATTTTATCTTTGACGTTTCCTATTCCACAAAGACCAATCTTGACAAATCGTCGATTTTACATAAACTCAAAAGTCAGCAAAAGAAAGGCGTCTGACGCGTAATTGCGAAGGACGGCGTGCATGTTATGAGTGAATTCAGTGTGCATACTGATATTAGCCGATTGCTTGAAATCCTCAGAGCGACCGGTAAGAAATATGATCTCGGAAAGATTACCAGAGCGTTTGAATATGCGAACGATCTGCATCAGGGACAGTTCCGTGTGAGCGGAGAGGCATATATCTCTCACCCCATTGCCGTTGCGGAGATCGTGGCGGGACTGGAGCTTGACACCGATTCCATCTGCGCAGCCCTTCTGCACGATACGGTGGAGGATTGCGCCGAAAAAACCGATCTGAAGGTGATCGAGAAGATGTTCGGGGCTGGCGTTGCGCTTTTGGTGGACGGTCTGACCAAGATCGTGATGCTGCAGGTGGAGGACAAGGAAGAGGCGGACATCGAAAACCTTCGAAAAATGCTTCTTGCTATG
>JAZSBE010000031.1:0-31265 GCA_045602215.1 Eubacteriales bacterium
AAAATTAAAGAATAAAGGTTGCGGCGGTGTGCGCTTCCATCACGGTCTTGGTGCAAACGCCGTTGTGACGCACGATCACGGGGAGCGTTTCGTTTCCGATGTTGGCAACGAAGAGCACCAGCTCGCCGTTCGGGTTCTTGAATCCGCAGACCTGAAGCTCCTCGCAATACTTGGAGGTGGCGATTCTCTTGGCACCGCGGCGCACGAACTTGGAGAAGTGACCGACGTAGTAGTAGATGGGAGTGAGGATCAATTCGCCCGCCGTCTTGTCATAGATGATGGGGGCAAAGCAACCGATGGACTTGTCCTCGTAGCGAGGTCCGTCTGCAGGCTCGTTGGCGGTTCTGTTGTGGTAGGGACCGCCGTTCTCGTCCAGAAGCAGGTTCCAGTCGCAGAATCCGCCCGTGAAGTTTGCAAAGTCGCCGCAGATCTCTCTTGCGTATTTCTCTGCCAGATCAACCGCGGTTTCCATCGGACCCATCACGCCGCAGATCTCCGAGCTGATCATGGGCTTGTTGAACTTCTCGTGAACCAGACGCATGGTGTCAAAGTGGTCGCCCGAGTACCAGTGGTGGGCGATACCCCAAACGCGCTTTTCGACCGCCTCGGAGGTAAAGGTCTGTTTTGCTCTGTCGTAGGTTCTTTCCTTGTTGTGGTCCCAGATCAGGAGCTTGATGTCGCTAAGGCCTTCCTCATCGAGCACGGGCGCGAGCGCCTGCTCGATGAAGTCACGCTCGTCCTCTGCCGAGTAGTAGCAGCTCTCCCATGTCTGAACCGCGATGGGCTCGTTCTGTACCGTGATGGCAGAGATCTTGATGCCTTCAGCCGCGTACGCCTTGATGAACTTGGCGTAGCACTTTGCCCAGAGGCGGCGGTACTCCACGCGGAGAGATCCGCCCAAAATCTCGCTGTTGTTGGTCTTCATAAAGGCGGGAGGGCTCCAAGGAGATGCAAAGAGCATCAGATCCTCTCCCGTATATTTGAGAGCGTCCTTGATGAAGGGAATGATGTACTTGCGGTCGCGCTCGATGGAAAAGTTCTCGAGGTTATCGTCTCCCTCTACCACGTTGGAATAGATGTTGAGAGAGAAGTCGCAGGAGCCGATGTGGCATCTGCCGAAGTTGTAGGCAATGCCCTTCTCGCGGTCAAAATACGCCTCCATGAACTGCTTCTTCTGCGCCTCGGTCAGAAGGGAGTAGTTGTAGGCAGCCGCCTCGGTGAATGCGCCGCCAAAGCCGATGACGTCCTGATATTCAAACTCGTCAAAGACGTTGACCACGCACAGCTCGGTTTTTTCGGGCGCGTTGCCCTTGTCAATGGTGCTCTCCTCGAAGTAGACGCCCTCAAGGGGCATGGATTTGATCATTTTCATGGTATATATGTTCCTTTCGGTAGTGTCGGGTCAGGTCTTGAGGAAGTTTGCAAGCGTCTCGCGCAGGAAACGGTGCCAGCATTCGGGATCGACGAAGGGATTGCCCCCCTCTGCCGCCTGCTTTGCCAGCTTTTCCTCCATGCGGTTGCAGTTGATGTGGTTTCCGAGGTGAATGTCCACGTGCTCCTCGTCGGCTCTCTTGAGCGACCGGACGAAATCGTCGCGCAGGGAGTGGGGAAGTCCGTAACGATCCAGGAAGGGAATGTTGAGGGAGTTGAATCCCGCGCCGCCGAACATCGCGCAGCGCTTCATGCCCATGTCTCCGTCAATGGAGAAGAAGATGGACATCGCGCCCTCGGTGTGTCCGGGACATTCCAAAAAGGAAAACTCAATGCCGCCAATGGTCAGCCGGTCTCCGTCGCGAACCAGAACGTCGGGGGTGAACTGCTCGTCGTAGTAGAAGCCCAACTCACGCGCCCAGGTCAGATCGCGCTTGCCCGTCGCGTAGTCCACGTCACCCTCGCCAAGGTAGGTCTTGGGGTGATAAAGCTCAATGAGAGCTCTCGTCGCGCCCAGATGATCGTAGTGGCCGTGAGAGTGCAGGATGTGACGGATATTGGCAGGGTCAAAGCCCAGCGCGCGAATGTTTTCCAGCAAGAGATAGAGCGTTTGCGGATATCCCGAGTCGATCAGGATCAATCCGTCCTCGCTGTCGATCAGATGCGTGGAGCCGTGTCGCGAGCCTACGAAATAGAGGTTTCCGTAGATGTGGTGCGGCTTGATATAATGCTCCCATGGTTTCATGGCGGAGCTCCTTTCATGTGCGTTTTTTGCGGTTTGGGAACCGTTTGACGCCCCGTATCCTTGGGGTGCCCATTCATGTACATTATACTGGAAATTTTTCTTATTGTCAAGCAAATCTTGCGGTTTTGTGCAATATTTTACAGCCGAGAGGGGGAGGGGGAAATTTCTTCTTTTCAAAAGCCGCCGATCTTGGGACTTTGGCTTGACAACGGGGAGAAAAGATGGTACAATAAGACGGAAGAGCAAGATGGGAGGAAGACGTATGCGAAGACTGACGATGGCGCTGACAATGGCGCTGATTCTGACCCTGTCCTCCTGCGTGTACGGGAGCGGAGGAGAGGCGCCCGACATGGGCAATGCCCCCGACACCGACACGTCCAAGGTCGAGACCACCACCGTCCCCACGCCCGAGATCCCAAACGTCTCGGAGGACGGCTATTCCAAACGGTATTGATGCGCGACTCCGGCTTGTCAAACGAAAATCCGATAAAAAATGATAAAGTTATTGACAAGTTTCGGTCGGCGTGCTATAATATAGTATCTTAGTTTTACGGAGGACATCACAATGAAGCATATTGAAACCATTGAGACTCGTAACCTGTGCGACAGCGCAAAGAACGGCGGATGCGGTGAGTGCCAGACTTCCTGCCAGTCTGCTTGCAAGACCAGCTGCGGCATCGCAAACCAGGAGTGCGAAAACAAGTAATCTGTTTCTGATTGCTTGAGGCGGAGGGGGAAACTTCTTTTGAGGTTTCCCCTTTTCCATGTGTTACGGATCATTTTCAAAGGAGACAAGGTTTTTATTATGATACATCAGTACAAATTGGGTGGATACAACATTGTTCTTGACAGCTGCTCGGGATCGGTTCATTCGGTGGACGAGGTGGCGTATGACATCATTGAGATGTTCGAGCGCGCCGACCGTGAGACGGTGATTGCCGACGTGTATAAAAAATACGCCCATCTGCCCGAGGTGACCGAGGATGAGGTCGCGGAATGCTACGATCAGATCCTCTCCTTGCGAGAGGCGGGCAAGCTGTGGGCACCCGATACCTTCGAGCCCATGGCGGGCAAGCTCAAGGAAAAGACCTCGGGCGTGGTGAAGGCACTCTGCCTGCACATCGCACACACCTGCAATCTCAACTGCTCCTACTGCTTTGCAAGTCAGGGTAAATATCACGGCGACCGCGCGGTGATGAGCTTTGAGGTGGGCAAGCGCGCTCTGGATTTTCTGATCGAAAATTCGGGCAGCCGCCGCAATCTTGAGGTGGACTTTTTTGGCGGCGAGCCCCTGATGAACTTTGACGTGGTCAAGGAGCTGGTGGCGTATGCCAGAAGCGTGGAGAAGGAGAAGGGCAAGAACTTCCGCTTCACCCTCACCACCAACGGCCTGCTCATCGACGACGACGTGATTGAGTTTGCCAACCGCGAGATGAGCAACGTGGTGCTCAGTCTGGACGGTCGGCAGGAGATCCACGACCGCTTCCGCGTAGACTACGCGGGCAAGGGAAGCTGGGAGCGCATCGTTCCCAAGTTCCAGAAGCTCGTGGAGGCGCGAGGCGGCAAGAACTATTACATGAGAGGCACCTTCACCCACGCCAATCCCGATTTTCTCGAGGATATCCGTCAGATGCTCGACCTCGGCTTTACCGAGCTGAGCATGGAGCCCGTGGTTTGCGCCGAGGGAGACCCCTCGGAGCTGACGCAGGAGGATCTGCCCATCGTGCTGGATCAGTATGAGAAGCTGGCAGAGCTGATGCTGGAGAGAGACCGCGAGGGCAGACCCTTTACCTTCTATCACTACATGATCGACCTCACGGGCGGTCCTTGTATCTACAAGCGCATCTCGGGATGCGGCTCGGGCACCGAATACATGGCGGTCACTCCCTGGGGAGACCTCTATCCCTGCCACCAGTTCGTTGGCGAGGAGTCCTTCCGTCTGGGAGACATCTGGACGGGTGTGACCAACACCAAAAAGCAGGAGGAGTTTGCCTCTTGTAACGTCTATGCAAGAGAGGATTGCCGCGATTGCTGGGCAAAGCTCTATTGCTCTGGCGGATGCGCCGCAAACGCATACCACTCCACGGGATCGGTTACGGGCGTGTACCGCTACGGCTGTGAACTGTTCCGCAAGCGTATGGAATGCGCCATCATGGTGGCGGTTGCCCGTCAGCTTTCGAAAAAGAAATGATGAAGACACCCATCTGTGATTTTGTCAGACGCTATGCAGAGTCGGGCGTGCTCCGCTTGCATATGCCGGGACACAAGGGAGAGGCGACGCTGGGGTGCGAGCCGTTTGATCTGACCGAGGTGATGGGGGCGGACAGCCTCTATGACGCTGACGGGATCATTCGTGAGAGCGAGAAAAACGCGGCAACACTCTTTGGTTGCGACACCTTTTATTCCACCGAGGGATCCTCTCTCTGCATCCGCGCGATGCTCCTCCTCTTGCGCCAATACGCCAAGGAGACGGAGAGAGAGCCCTTGATTTTGGCAGGCAGAAACGCCCACAAGACCTTTCTCTCGGGCGTGTCTCTGTTGGATCTGGACGTGGAATGGATGTATGGGGAGGAGGATTCCTACCTCACCTGCAACGTTCGCGCAGACCGACTGGAGGAAAAGCTCCTGTCTATGAAAAAGCTTCCGGTGGCGGTGTACCTGACCGCCCCTGATTATCTTGGGAATGATGCTGATTGGGAAGAGATCTCGGCGGTTTGCCACCGCCACGGGGTGCTCCTCGCGGTAGATTGCGCGCACGGGGCGTATCTGCGGTTTCTTGAGCCCTCGCGCTATCCCACCGACCGAGGCGCGGATCTTTGCTGCTCCTCGGCGCACAAGACCCTGCCCGTTTTGACGGGGGGAGCCTATCTGCACGTCGCACCGAGCGCGCCTGCCTGCTTTGCAGAGCGCGCCAAGGACGCCATGGCGGTGTTTGGCTCGACCAGCCCGTCCTATCTCATTCTGCAGTCGCTTGACGGGGCGAACGCCATGTTGTCTGGCTCTTATCCAAAGGATCTGGCAAGATCCGCAGAGCAGGTCGCACACCTGCGGGAAAAGGCAGAAAAACTGGGCTACGTGTTCGTTGGAAACGAGCCTATGAAATTAACGGTCAAAAGTAAGGAATACGGCTATCTCGGCACCGACTACGCATCGCTTTTGCGTGAGAGTGGGATCGAGTGCGAGTTTGCCGATCCCGATTTCGTGGTGCTGATGCTGACCCCCGACGTGGGAGATATCGGCATCGAGCGGCTTTGGAATGCGATGCGCACGATCCCAAGACGGGCGCGGATCAACGAGATCCCTCCGCGCATCAAGCCGTGCGAGCGCGCCATGTCCCCAAGAGATGCGATGCTTGCCCCTGCCGAGCTTTTGGAGATCGAGCGGTGCGAGGGAAGGATCCTCGCGTCGGCATCGGTTGGATGCCCCCCTGCCGTTCCCATCGCGGTGTGCGGCGAGCGGCTGGACAAGGGGGCGACCCAAGCCTTCGCATATTACGGAATCAAACGGATCCAAGTTGTAAAATAAGAAAGGAGAGGTCAGATGCTCAAGCGATTTTTGTCATACTACAAGCCGCATAAAAAGATCTTTATTCTCGATATGCTGGCGTCTTTGCTCGTCTCCTTGGTTGGCGTGGTTTATCCCATCGTGACCAGAAAAATGCTCAACGATCTGATCCCCAACAGAGAGTATCGCGCGGTGGTGGGATTCGGACTCCTTCTTTTGGGACTGTATTTCGTCCGTATGATGCTCAATTACTTCATTCAGTATAAGGGGCACGTTATGGGCGTGCGGATGCAGGCGCAGATGCGCTCCGAGCTGTTTGAGCACCTTGAAAAGCTCCCGTTCTCCTTCTTTGACGATCACGAGACGGGAAAGGTGATGACCCGCATGACCAACGACCTCTTTGAGGTCAGCGAGCTGGCGCATCACGGTCCTGAAAATCTTATTATTTCCACCCTTTCGGTGCTGGTGTCCTTTACCTATCTCGCCAGCATCAACATCTGGCTCACCCTCATCATTTTCTGCTGCGTGCCCTTTTTGTTGGTGATCTCCTTTGCCCTGCGCAAGAGAATGAAGCGCGCCTTCCAAAAGAGCCGAGAGGCGGTGGCAGTCATCAATTCCTCGGTGGAGAGCAGCATCTCGGGCATCCGCGTGACCAAGGCGTTCAACAATGCCAAGCGCGAGCAGGAAAAGTTTGAGGTCGGAAACCGTGAATTTGTGGAAGCGAGGGGGGACGCCTTCCGCGCGATGGGAAAATTCCATTCGGGAACGGCGTTTATCACCGACGTCTTCAACGTGGTGGTGCTGATCGCGGGCGGACTGTTCCTCTATAACGGCAAGATCCTTTTGGGCGACTATTCCGCCTTCGTGGTGTCGGTGGGGCTGTTTATTACCCCTGTGACAACGCTCATCAATTTCATGGAGCAGTATCAGAACGGCGTGACGGGATTCGAGCGGTTTTTGGAGATTATGAACGCGGTTCCCGAAAAGGACGCGGAGGATGCAATTGATCTCGGTGTTGCAGAGGGCAAGATCGAGCTTCGCGACGTGGTGTGCGCCTATGACGGTCAGCACGACGTTTTGCGCGGTGTCAGCCTCTCGATCGAGAAGGGCAAGACCTTCGCGCTTGTCGGCCCGTCCGGCGGCGGCAAGACCACCGTGTGCCATTTGATCCCGCGCTTTTATACGCTCACGTCGGGAGAGATTCTCATCGACGGCAAGGATATCCGCACCCTCACTGCAGAATCGGTGCGGCGTAACATCGGAATCGTCCAGCAGGACGTCTACCTCTTTAACGCCAGCATTCGGGATAACATTCTCTACGGAAAGCCTGACGCGACCGAGGAGGAAGTGATCGCGGCGGCAAAGCGCGCCAACATCCACGACTACGTGATGACCCTGGAAAAGGGATATGACACGCAGATCGGCGAGCGGGGCGTCAAGCTCTCGGGCGGACAGAAGCAGAGGCTGAGCATTGCAAGAGTGTTCCTCAAGAACCCTCCCATTCTCATTTTGGATGAGGCGACGAGCGCGCTTGACAATACCACCGAGATCCTCATTCAGCAGGCGCTGGACGAGCTCTGTCAGGGCAGAACCACCATCGTGGTGGCGCATCGGCTTTCCACCATCAAGAACGCCGACGAGATCGCGGTGATTGCCAATGGCGAGATCACCGAGCAGGGAACGCACGACGAACTGTTGGAAAAGAACGGAACCTATGCAGAGCTTTATCGCCTGCAGTTCCGGGGACTGTAAAGAAAAGAACGGCACAAGCATTGCTTGTGCCGTTCTTTTCTTTAATGCTTGCGACGTGTATCCTGCCGCGAGCTCTTTTTTGATGAAGCAACCGATTTCTTTTGCGGCTTTACACCTGCCGTGCGGACGCTTTGCTTGCCCTTTCCGCCCGACTTGGTACGCGCGGCGGAGGGCTTGCCTTGCGGCGCGTTGCTGCGCCGTTTTGCGCCGCCGTCCTTCGGCTTTGCATCCTGGGCGTGTCGGGGATCGGGGCGGATCAGACATTCCTTGCCGTATCCGATCAGGTCCTCGCGTCCCGCTTTCTTCAGTGCCTCGCGCACGAGGTCTGCGTTTTGCGGACGGTTGTACTGAAGCAGCGCGCGTTGCAGCTGCTTTTCGTGATAATCGGTCGCCACGTAGACGGGCTTCATGTTGAGGGGATTGATGCCGGTGTAATACATCACCGTGGACGCCGTTCCGGGGGTTGGGTAGTAGTCCTGCACCTGCTCGGGGGCGTAGCCGTTTTCCTTGAGGCAGAGTGCCAATTCAATGGCGTCCTGAAGGGTCGAGCCGGGGTGGCTGGACATAAGATAGGGAACGAGATACTGCTCCTTGCCCATCTCCTTTGTGATCTCAAAGAAACGGCGGCGGAAGCGGCTGTAGACGTCAAAGGAGGGCTTGCCCATGCAGGAAAGCACCCCGTCCGAGCAATGCTCGGGCGCGACCTTGAGCTGACCGCTGACGTTGTCACGCACCAGCTTTTTGAAAAAATCCTCGTTCTGATCGAGCAAGAGATAGTCAAAGCGGATTCCGCTTCGGATGAAGACCTTTTTGACCTTGGGGAGTGCCTCGACCTCCTCGATCAGCCTCTGATACTCGCGGTGATCCACCTTGAGATTTTTGCAAGGCGTGGGAGCAAGACACTTTCGGTTCGCGCATACCCCGTCCCTCAGCTGCTTGTCGCAGGCAGGATAGCGGAAATTGGCGGTCGGGCCGCCCACGTCGTGAATGTAGCCCTTAAAGCCGGGAAGCTGCGTGATCTTTCTCGCTTCCTCCACCACGCTCTGAATGCTTCTTGAGCGCACCGTCCGTCCCTGATGGAACGCCAGCGCGCAGAAGTTGCATCCGCCAAAGCATCCGCGGTTGTGCGTGACCGAGAACTGTACCTCCTCGATGCCGGGGACACCGCCCATCGGCTCATAGCAGGGGTGGTAGGCGCGCTGGTAGGGCAGGGCGTAGACTGCGTCCAGCTCCTCTCGCTCCAAGGGGGGCATCGGGGGATTTTGGACGAGCAGCTTGCCGTCGTACCGCTCACAGATGGCGCGGCCGTTGAGGGCGTCCTGATTTTTGTATTGGATGCCAAACGCCTCGGCGTATTTGCGCTTGTCGGTCTTGAGCTCGTTGTAGTCAAAGGTTGCTGCCACGTCGTAGTGGATCTTGTCGGCTGGGTCGCAGAGATAGACCGTTCCCCGCACGTCGCGGATCTTCTTGATGGGCACGCCGCGGTCAAGAAGCTCGGCAATGCGGAGGAGAATGTTCTCTCCCATGCCGTAGGTCAGAAGGTCGGCGCGGCTGTCCACCAGAACCGATCTGCGGACCTTGTCGTCCCAGTAATCGTAATGTGCGAAGCGGCGCAGAGACGCCTCCAGTCCTCCGAGGATCACGGGCACGTCGCCGTATGCCTCGCGGATGCGGTTGGTATAAACGATCGCCGCGCGGTCGGGACGGTTGCCCATCTTGCCGCCGGGTGAGTAATAGTCAAAGGAGCGCTTTTTCTTGGCGGCGGTGTAATGCGCCACCATGCTGTCAATGTTTCCCGATGTGACGAGAAAGCCCAGCCGCGGGCGTCCGAACTCGCGAAAGGCGTCGCAGGAGCGGTAATCTGGCTGAGAGAGAATGGCAACGCGGTAGCCCGCGTGCTCCAACACTCTAGAGATAATGGACACGCCAAAGGAGGGGTGATCCACGTAGGCGTCACCCGTGACGTAGACGAAGTCGGGACGATCCCAGCCTCGCGCTTCCATATCCTGTCGGTTGATCGGCAAAAAAAGGTTGTCCGATTGATGGATGGCTTTCATTCTGTTTCACCGTTTTCAGATGTATTTTTTGGCTCTTCATCCTGCGCATATGCGGAAATTCCCTGCATTTTCTTCACAGGCTTGAAGCCGTCGATCTCCCCGCGCTGCATCGCGCCGAAGATGCGGTAACGCAGTCCGCGGTTCTCGCGGTCGAGCTTTGCAAGCAGCTGCTTCATCTCCTCGCGCTGGGTGTTTCCGTCGGCAGGGCAGGGAGATTTGATGACGGGAAGCTCCGCCTTGCTTGCAAAGTAGCGCACGTCCTTCTCGGGCAGGTAGATCAAGGGGCGGATCAGGCGCAGATCGGTGCGGGAGAGATAGGAAACGGGGGAGAAGCAACCGATGCGCCCCTCAAAAAAGAGGTTGAGCATGAAGGTCTCCACCGCATCGTCGAAGTGATGTCCCAGTGCCACCACGTTGCATCCGAGATCCTTTGCGGCGTTGTGAAGCGCGCCACGTCGCATTTTCGCGCAGAGCGAGCAGGGGGAGGCCTCTTTGCGAATGTCAAAGATGATCTTTGAGATCTGCGTGGGGACGACGGTATAGGGGACGTCCAGCTCCTCGCAGAGCTTTCGGATGGGTCCGAAATCCATTCCCCCCTCAAAGCCCATGTCAATGGTGACGGCGTGCAGCTCAAAGGGAATGGGATAAAATCTGCGGAGCTCTGCCATGGCGCAAAGGAGCGCCAGCGAGTCCTTTCCCGCAGACACGCCCACGGCAACGCGATCTCCGGGACGGAGCATTTCATAATCGTCCAGCGCGCGGCGGGCATAGCTTAAAATTCGTTTGATGTGTTCCATATGTTTCAGAGAAAAAAGGACCGCGCAAACCGAACGCCAAGGATTTGCCTTGGGTCTCTTTCTGCATGCAGTCCTTTCCTTCCGAGTTCTCCTTATTCGGTGATGGTTTCGGTAGCCTCTTCCTCGGCGATCTCCACGGTCTCCTCGACAGCAGGTGCTTCCTCCTCAGCGGGAGCCTCCTCGACCACCTCAGCATCAACGGGGGCGATCTCCTCGTCAAGGTCGGAAAGCATATCTTCCTTCTCGTCTGCCATCTGGCAGATCTTCTTGACGTCCTTTGCAATCTTTCCAACTACCAGCGCACCTACCGTCAGAGCGGCAAGAGCAACGATCTGTTTGGTTTCAAGCTTCATTATGATGTTCTCCTTTTTGGATTTTTATTTCTGCCTTTCCTCTCGGGGGAAAGGAACACGTTCGATAGATTTCTTTTGCCTGCGCGGTCATTTCTCTCGAGGATTTGCCCACCGTCTGCATCTCATACAGAAAGAGCGGTGGCTCCACGATCAGCGAGGGGGATGCGTCCTTCATCGCCTCCACCAGAACCATACAAGGGGGAGATGCGGGATCGGCGTGCACCATTACCATACGCTTGGGCTCCAGTCGGTTTTCCTTCATTGCGGCGAACAGTTCGGACAGTCGCTCGGTGCGAAAGACGCAGGCAAAGCGACCTTTCGTTTTGAGCAGACGCGAGGCAGCCGCGCAGAAATCATAGATCCCGCCGTGCACCTCGTGCCGCGCGATCTCCTTTTCCTCTGCCAGATTGGATTTTCCGGCGTTGGATTTCAGATATGGGGGATTGGAGCATACCAGATCAACCTCGCCTCCAAAGGCGGCGGAATTGATCTCTCTCACGTCGGCGTTGCAGACCGAGATGCGCGCCTCCATGCCGTTGAGCTGCGCGTTTCTCCGGATCAGGTCGGCAAAGGAAGCCTGAAGCTCCACTGCCGTGACCGACCGCACCTTGTTCCTCGCGCACAGAAGAAGGGGAATGATTCCCGTTCCGCTCCCGAGATCCACGGCGCGCGCCGCGGGGGAGGTGCGCACGAATGCAGCAAGCAGATAGGCGTCTGTGCCAAAGGTCAGACCCTGTTTTTTTTGAATGAGTCGGATATGCTCGTTGACCTCGTCCAATCGCTCGTCGTCGAGCAGCGAGGGCACACACGGTACCATGTTCATATCAGCAGTTTCCTAAACGGATTTTTTGTGAAAACGGAGCAGACGGTAAATGCGCCTGCTCCGCTAACAGTGGTGATGTATCAGTCCTCCTGAGGAGCGCCAACGGGACAAGCGTCAGCACAAGCACCGCAACCGAGGCACTTGTCAGCGTCGATCTCGTACTTGCCGTCGCCCTCAGCGATCGCCTCAACGGGGCAAGCCTCAACGCAAGCGCCGCAGGATACGCAATCATCAGTAATCTTGTAAGCCATGATAAAGACCTCCTTGATATAGTATGGTGCTTCTATTGTATCACATTTTTTGTATTTTTCAACTATTTTTCTGAAAAAACTTATTTTTTTTCGAAAAAATTTTTGTAAAAGGTACAATCCCTTGCAAGGGCAGGAAGATCAAGCCTTTTAATCGGGGGCAGAGTCCGTATCGGCAGTTTTCTTATCCTCTCCCTTTGCGCGAACCTTCTCGCGGCTCAGAACCGTGACCTCGTCTCGGTGGAACTGCTTGGGAGGCGTGTCGGGGGCGTTCTTAAAGAGCACCTTCACCATACCCGTCAGAGGGGTGGTGCCGATGACCGTGCCCACGCCGTCGGGGGTGTTGACGGTGGAGTCAACGGGCGGCGTTCTGCGGATCTCCTCGGCATAGACCTCGGACTCATAACGCAGACAGCACATCAGTCTGCCGCAGACGCCCGAAATCTTGGAGGAGTTGAGGGAGAGTCCCTGCTCCTTTGCCATCTTGATGGATACCTGCGCGAAGTCGGACAGGAAGCTGGAGCAGCAGAGCGGACGTCCGCAGGCACCGAGGCCTCCCAGCATCTTTGCCTCGTCGCGGATACCGATCTGACGAAGCTCGATTCTGGTGCGGAAAACGGATGCCAGATCCTTTACCAGCTCGCGGAAGTCCACACGGCCCTCCGAGGTGAAATAAAAGAGGATCTTGGAATTATCAAAGGCGTACTGCGCGTCGATCAGCTTCATCTCGAGCTTGTGATCCTCGATCTTCTTGCGGCAGATCTCCAACGCGTCCTTTTCCTTTTGGATGTTCTCTTGGTTTTTCTGAATATCCGCATCGCTTGCCGCGCGCAGAACGGGGCGCAGAGGGGAGACGGTGGAGGACTTTTTCACCATGCGGTTGCCAAAGGTCACCTCTCCGAACTCAGGCCCTCTTGCCGTCTCCACGATGGCAAACTGTCCCTTTGTAAGCTGATTCTTCTTGGGGTCGAAATAGTAGACCTTGCCCGACGTGCGGAAGCGGATTCCCACCACCTCCACGCACTCCTCCGCAGGAGCTGCCTCGGGGGGATTTTCATCCATGGGGATCAAGAGATCCTCGGGGATGGGGGAGAGGATCTCCTCCTCCTTTGCAGGCTCTGCGGGAGTCTCCTTCGCCGCGTTGAGCACGATCTTGGCGCGGAGCTCCTCCATGGTCAGCACGTCGTTCTCGGTGGGATGACCGTACAGATCCTCGGGGCCGCGTTTCGCGTAAGGATTGCCGCCCGAGTTCTTCTTTTTGTCACCGCCGTGACGGCGGTTATTTCGATTCTTGTTGTTTTTCTTCTGGCGGTTGTCGCCGCCGGAGGTCTGGTTGCCGTTTTGCGCCGACTGTCCCTTCTGCGCGGGAGCGGCAGGCTTTTGCGCGTCGGTTGCCGAAGGGGTCTGCGCGGACTGCTGAGGCTGACCGTTTGCAGGCTTCTGACCGCCATGCTTGTGACCTCTGCGGTGTCTTCTATGATGATTTGACTTCTTCGCGCCGCCCGCTTCGGGGGCAGGAGCGGTCTTGTTTTGTTCGTCCATGGATCGATTCCTTTCTCTCGTGGGTTAAGACATCATTCCGATCTCAATCGCAAGCTGCGTCAGCGTCAGGCGGACGTTGGCGTTTGCCTGCAGAGCGGTCATCGCCCTCTCCAGCCCCTCGCAGATGCGAAAGAGCTCGGGCGTGGAAAAGCGGTAGGAAAGCTCGCAAGCCTCCTCGCGGTCGGTAAAAAAGCACAGGGGCGCGTTCTCGGTCTGCTTGCAGACCAGAAGATCACGCAGACAGATGAGGTTTTCCTCGAGTTGTCTTATGATCGCGTCGCGCTTGGAGCCAAGTCCGTTCATGTAGCAAAGCGACGCGAAGCTGTTGCGGCTGCCCCCGCAAAGGGACAGAAATTCCCGCGCTGCGCTTCTGCGCTCAAGGATGGGGCCCCGATGGGCAGGATCCAGCAGCTGCTTTGCCAATCCAACGCTGCCGCCCGATGCGATGAGAATTTCCTCAAACTCGTCGGGAGACTGGCTTTTGAGCATTCTCGCCTCGGTCACCGTCCGACAGAGATGCTCGTCGAGCAGGTGTCGGTCGATGGGCTGCAGACGGAGGACGGGGGCTCGGCTTCGAACCGTTTCAAGGAGTGCCTCCGCGCTGTCGCAGAGCAGGAGAAACTGCACGTAGGAGGGGGGCTCCTCCAGAATCAGGAGCAGCGCATTCTGCGCCTGCGTGGTCATCAGATGCGCCTCCTCGATGACGTAGATCTTCTTTTCGCAGTCGTTTGGCGCGACGTATACGTCGGCGTGCATGGATCGGATCACGTCCACGCCGAGGGTGGCGTACTCACCGCGACTGACGTAGATCACGTCGGGGGAGTTGCCGGACAGAATTTTTCTGCAGGAGGGGCAGGATCGGCAGGGAATGGCGTGATTTCCCGATTCCCGATGCTCGCACGCTAAAGCGGCAGCGATCTGCAATGCCGTGAGGTGCTTTCCAAAGCCGGACGCACCCTCCAGGATATAGGCGTGAGAGAGCTTGCCGGCGCGTATGTCCCGACCCAAACGCTCGCGCAGGCGTTCGTTGCCGAGGATATCCTCAAAATCGCGTGCCATCGTCTCACGTCCTTTCCGAAATGGTTTGCATATACCCTATTATTATATCAGTTTTTTATGAGGTTGTCAAGGGAAGGCGGCGGTTTTTCGCGTGCGCGGTGACTTTTTGTGAAAAAAATTCGAGAGTGATTGACAGACGGAGGCATTTGAGGTATAATAGGTGTGGAATCCGATGGCGGATTCAAAGCTTGCCCGTTGGCATGAAAGGAGAAAAAATACTATGCAGATTACGAAGCAATCCATTATCGGAGATATTCTTGATTTTGATCCCGAGACCGCGCAGTTCTTCTTTGCGATCGGAATGCACTGCCTGGGATGCCCTGCATCCAGAGGAGAGTCGGTTGAGGACGCTTGCGCCGTTCACGGAACCGATGCTGACGCGCTGATCAAGCAGATCAACGAATTTCTTGCAAGCAAGAGCAAATAATGCGCTTGTGAATGGGCTGTCCGTGGGATACTCCATGACAGCCCTCTTTTTTACATCATGATATTAAGATGGAAGGAGGGTTCCCCCTTGTCAACCGAAAAAAAGCTTGGCGCGCGCCTGCAGAGCGCCTGCGCCTATCTGACGGTAGGTGGAACCGTGGCAGACATCGGCACCGATCATGCATACCTGCCCATCGAAATTATAAAAAAAGGGTTGAGCCAACGGGCGGTCGCCTGTGACATCAACCGAGGCCCCATCGAGTCCGCGCGGCGCAATATTGAGGCGGCGGGACTTGCCGACCGCATCGACACCCTGCAGACCGACGGACTGCACGGCGTTGAACGGTTTCATCCCACCGACGTTCTGATCTTTGGAATGGGTGGGGAATTGATCGTCAAGATCCTCTCCGAAGTCCCTTGGGTGAAGGACGGGGGGATCGGCCTGATCCTGCAGCCCATGAGCCACGCGGAGATTCTGCGGCGGTGGCTGTCGGAGAACGGATTCTCTATTTTAGGAGAGACCCTGACGTGGGAGGATCAGTACTATCAAACGATCTATGCGCGGTTTAGCGGCGAGACGGATACGCTGACCGAGGAGGAGCTGTTCTTCGGACGGGAGATCCTTGCGAGTGATTCCCCGCTTTTGGAGGGGTATCTGAAGGGGCGCGCCAAGACGCTGAAGAATGTGATCGCAGGAAAGAAAAAAGGAAACGCCGACGTGGGGCTTGAAACGAGGCTTGTAAGCGCGATCGAGGCGCGCCTTGGAGAGAAAGGGGAGGACGGAAAATGACCGTAAAAGAGCTGTATGCCGTGCTGGAGGCGCGGATCCCGAGAACGTTATCCTGCAAGTGGGATAACGACGGACTGATGTGCTGTCCCGATCTCGATGCGACCGTGCGGCGCGTGCTGATCGCGCTGGACGTCACGGCAGAGATCGCCGAGCGCGCAGTGGCAGAGGGGTACGATCTGATCCTTTCGCACCATCCTCTCGTTTTTCGACCCCTGAAGGCGATCGAGCCATCGGGACACGTGGCGAAAAAGGTGATCCGTCTGCTCACGTCAGGAGTTACCGTGATGAGCTTTCATACAAGACTGGACGCGGTCTGCGGCGGTGTCAACGACACCTTGGCGGCGGCGCTCGGACTTGAAAACGCAGAACCCTTCGGAGAGGGAGACGAGTGCCTTGGCAGAGTGGGAGAACTTTCGGCGGACATGACGCTGGAGGAGTTTGCAGATCTTGTCAAGCGCGCGACGGGCGCGCCGATGGTGACCGTGTCGGACGCGGGACTTCCCGTGCGCCGCGTGGCGATCCTTGGTGGCAGTGGCTCGGACGATGTTCCCGCGGCTGAGCTTACGGGCGCGGACACCTATCTTTCGGGAGAGCTGGCGCACCATCACCTGACCGATACCCCCGAGCGAGGCATCAACCTTGTGGCGGCGGGGCACTTTTATACCGAAAATCCCGTCTGTCAGACCCTTCGGGAAATGCTTCTCGAGATCGATCCCGCATTGACCGTGACGGTGGCTGACAGCAATCGGATTCGCATGATCTGAAATTGACCGTTTCAATTCAAAACCCAAAAGAGGAACCCAATTATGAGCGACAAGAAGAACAACACCATCAAATTCTCCCTCTTTGCCGATCTTCACTACAAAAAGGGAATGTACATCACCTCCATTGAGGATATGAACGAGATTTTGGACCGCGCGCAGGAGAGCGGCGCGGATTTTGCACTGCACGTGGGGGATTTTTGCAACGATTACGGCAAGTCTCCCGAACTGATGAAATCATATCTGAAAAACCGCCACGGCCTTCCCGTGTACGGCATCTACGGAAACCACGAGCTGGAGTCGGCAGGGAACAGCATGGAGCGTGTGACGCCCATGCTCTGCAACCGAGAGGTCGTCTGGGGTACGGCGGACGGTAAGATCGGCGACGGAACGGTGGGATACTTCTATTTTGACCTTCGCGGCTTCCGCATCATCGGACTGGACAGTAACTATTCCAAAAATCCCGAAACGGGAAAGATGGAGCACAATCACACCGCAAGCTGGGGCGCGCCTGCAGGAAATGAAGAGATCAATTCTCTGGGAGCCGATCAGCTCGAATGGCTGGAAAAGATCCTCATGGATGCGGCGGAGCGTGACCTGCGTTGTCTGATCTTCTCCCACACAGGCTTTTCGGGCGAGTGGGAGTCCACGCCCGATTGGGAGGAGGTGCGCGCGATCTTCGACCGCGCCAACGAAAAGAGGAAGGGAACTGTTCTGCTTTCCGCCAGCGGACATCTGCACACCAATCATCTGAAGGTGATCGACGGCGTGGTGCATTTTGACGTTAATACCGTACGCAACGGTCATTGGCAACACACTCACGACCTGGAGCATTATCACGGACTTAGCTTCCCCTACACTGAATATAATGAAAACGGTGATCCTGTCTGCACCTACAACTATGCAGTCAATGACTTGTGGATGTCAAAGCAGACCTGGTACTTTGCAAAGCCTCTGTCGGCGATTGTCACAGTCAGTGCCGACGGCGAGGTCGTCATCGAGGGAGATCAATCCGATTGGTATGCAAACGTTACCCCCGACGAGAAGTTCGGCAGAGATCCGCAGATCTCTGGCGGCAGGTTTCAGTTGATTTGAGTTTTTGTAAATAAGCGAATCCCCCACGGCTCAACCGAGCCGTGGGGGATGTTTTTTGATCTGATTTAGGACTTCTTGAATCTTGCCAGCAGCTCAGCCCAGCTCTTCTTCTCAAGGAAGAACCAGCAGATGGCAAATCCGCCGCCGCCAAAGGTTACGGCACTCGTGGGAATGAGCCAGCCAAGGAATCCAAGGCTTGCCTTCTTGGAGTCCGTCTCGTCAGCGGAACCGTCGGTGGTGTTGCCAGAAGAACCGCTGTTATCCGAGGAATTGGTGTTGTTGGAAGATGCGGAATTATCCGAAGAACCGGAGTTATCCGAAGAACCGGAATTATCCGAAGAACCGGTGTCACCTGCGGGAACTGCCGCGCCGCAAACGTCGCACAGCTCGTCGCCGTTGAGGTCTGCGTGGGGGGCGACGTCGGTCGTCTCCTCGCAGAAGCAGATCTTCCAGTGATTTTCGCTATCCGAAATCCACTCGCCGAGTCCCTCGTGCAGATGCTCCCCAAGACGGATCTCGTAGAGCATCTCATCGGATGCGTCAAGCAGAATGCTGTAATCCTCTTCCTCGGGGGAGTTGATCTCGTACTCGACAGAGGAGGATATGCCGTCAGCGATCACAAGCTCTCCAAAGCAGAGGATACCGTAGCTTGCATTTCCCGAGCCGTTGGACTTCAGATCCAGGAATCCACCGTTGATGTGAACGTCGCCGCCGGCAACGATGCCGTTCTCAAGCGCGTTCACATATAGGTTTCCGCCGTTGAAAAGCAGGACTCCGTTGGGGTCACGTTCGTAGTTCACGCCGTCCGAGGTGGATGCGTTCAGGGTGATTCCGTCAACGGGAGATTCGACGCGCACGTCACCGCCGTAGATCTCAAGACGTTCGCCCTCGAATCCCACGTCGGTCAGGGCGATCACCGTCAGCTTTCCGCCAAAGATCTGAACGAGGGCATTCGTGTCAAATCCCTTGTCTTCGCCAATGACGTGGACGGTTCCGCCGAGCATGATGAAGTCTACGTCGTAAAGATCGATTCCTTCATCCCCGCCTTCTACGGTGATGGTTCCTCCGTTGATGAGAAATCTGTCGTACGACCAGAAACCGTCCTCAGCTGCGTCCATTTCGATGCCGTGGTCGTCTGCTTTGATATCCAGCGTGCCGCCGTTTATCAAGAGGCTGCCACCCTCAAAATCGATGCCCTCATCGTCGTGAGAGAGGATCGAGATCTTTCCGTTGTTGACCGTCATGTCTGACATTTCAAGGTAGATGCCGTTGATATTTGCCGTGATATTGAGATCGCCGTTGTTGACGTAGAATTTTGACATATCCTGGAGGTGGATTCCGTCATCTCCCGCATCAATCGTGAGAGAGCCGCCGTTCAGCGTGAGCTGACCCATTGTCATGATGATGCCCGAAGAGCCGGTTTGAATGGATACGTCTCCGCTATGGATGACGAGCTCCTCCATCGAAAGATTGATTCCTTCTCTCGCGACCACAAGCTTCAGAGAACCCGATCCGCCGATACTTACATGGGAATACATCGCATCGATTCCATCGGTGTCAGGGGAAAGTGCGGTCAACTCGTTTTCGCCCTCAAGAATGATCTCAAGGTCTCCGCCAAGGACCATGATCAGGGCGTAGGTACCGTCCATACGCAGGAACGGGGCTTGGTAGCGGAAATTATTCAGCGTCAGCTTTCCGTTTGAGAAGTGCGCGTATCCCGACTCGGGCTTTGTCTTGGTGATGCGTCCTTCACTCGTCAGATATTCGTTTTCCTCAAGATTCGTGCCGCCAATCAGAAGCGAGAGACCCTCGTCGGAGGCGTTGCAGACGTCGCAGGTGATATCATCCGTCATCGTGTGCCAATCAAAGCCCTCGCAGAGCGCGGGAACGTTGTTGAAGAAGCAATCCGCTTGAGAGCAGGGACGCCAGTGGTAGCTGAGGTTATGGGAATAGTCCTCTGCGAAGGTGTGCGTGTGGGTCACTCCGCTGAGAACCAGCTCCATGAGGACCATGCCGTCCTCGTTCTCAAAGTGCTCGCCGTTCGCGGTCGTTACAATGTTTGCGGATTCGGGATACAGTGCCTCGACGCCTTCAAGCGTGATCGTTTTTGCTATGATCGCGCCGTCGATGGAGTTGATCAGAACAGTTCCGCCCTTGACGGTCAGATTTCCGTCATAGCTATGGATTCCATGGGGGGCACCGATGTAGAGAACGCCGTCTCCGCTGATGGTGAGATTCGTTTCAAATTCAATCGCAGGGAAGGTGAGGGATTCGATTTCGCTATGCGTCAGGGTGGAGAGCTTGTTCGTTCCCTCCAGTCGGAGTTCAAGATCGACTTCGGCGTAGATGATCGATCTCCAGCTGGACTGCGCGTGTTCTCCGCTCAGGGCCACGTAGTTGTGAAGGGTGAGCACACCGTCGAGATAGTGCGCGTAGCCCTCGGTCTCGGGCTTGGTCGTGCTCGGCTCGACGGCACCGTTTGCGAGATATTCGCCGTTTTCCAAACCGACGCCGCTCACGTACACGTCAAGGCTCTTCGTTAGCCCAAGCCCGACCGTAGTGTTCTGGGAGGGCATGATAAAGAATCCGTCCACCGAACCGACGTACGTCCAACTATCAAGGTCTCTGGACGCGCGATATCTGACGGCATAGATCTCAAATCCTTCGGGAGCCTTTCCAACGGTGAAGGGGACCTTCGAACCCTCGAGTGCGGAGGAGGGGATCGTAATGAGATCCTTGTATTCGTCAAGAACGGTGATGGTGTAGCGCTTGGCGATACGGAAGGTGATCTTGATGTTAACGTCGCTGTCCGGCATCGTAAAGCCGCCGTCTTCGAAGGAGACGGTGTCCCCGTTCGCATCGGTGATCAAGACCTCTTCCGCAATGTAGCCCTCTGCAGGCGTTATGTCGATCTCGATCCAGTCATACTCATAGGCTCTTTCCACAGGGAGGCTTACCGTTCCGTTTTCGCCGACGTCGAGCGTGATCTCATGTGCCGCCGCTTCACAGAAGGTGACCTCGATCAGCACGGGACTGGCAGGCATCGTGAATTCGTTGTCGTCAACGTGGATATCGTTTCCTTCCGAATCGGTCACGGTGATCGTGTCTACCGTGTAGCCCTCGTCAGGCTCGACGGTGAATACAACCGTTTCCCCTTCGTAAGCTTCCGTGGGGGCAGAAACGGTTCCGTTTTCCGTGGGAGTTACGGTAATCTCGTAGCTTGAGGGCGGCATCTTGACGCGGAAGACACCGCCCGCCGACATCTCCTCTACGGGGGTGAATTCATCCTCGAGAGAATAGATCTCATAACCGTCGGGAATCACGAGCAATCCGTTCGCCACGGAGGGAGCGGAGTCAACTTCGCCGCTTATTGAGAAGGTAAATATCTCCGGATCGGGGTATTCGGACAGATCAATGCTTCCGGAGCGGTAGTAGATCTCCCACTCTTCCGAGGAGAGAAATTCTCCGCCGGTGATTTTGAAAGAGGATCCCCACAATACAAATGGGCAGGAGCTTTCATAGAGGAAGCTTCCTCCCGAAATGATCAGGTTGGAATTGGTGAGGACCCCTGAATCGTGGGTATGGATAAGCGTCTGATCGGATGTATGCGAAACGGTGCCGCTTTCGATCTCAAGCGTTGCCGTGTCTACGAGGGAGATGGTGGTGCATCCGTTTCCCGTGCTCTCAATTTTTCCGTTGCCCGTGCCATCCTTGAGAATGACGTTGCTGTCTTCTTTGATGGTGATGGTGAAGCCGTCGCTGCTCCAGGTATATCCGTTGAGGTCAATGGTGATGTTGCCACCGTAGATGTAGCATTCCTCCGTGACGTCGTCAAGAAGTATCACCGTTGCGGTGTCCTGCGTCTCAGCGTATGCAAACGCCTCCGTGAGGGTTTGGTAGTTGGTCGTGCTGCCCGAGGCTGTAACCGACGCTACGTTCGGGGTGGAAGCCATTGCCGAGATCGGGAGCAGACCCAGAATCAGCGTCAGAACGACCAGAAGGCTGAAGAATCTTTTTTTCATCGTGTTCGTCTCCTTTTTATATGGAATGAATTTTTTTCGGTGTTACGTGGATTCCTGTTTTCGGTTTTTCTGACAGGTACAGATGCCGAACAGCTCCTCGCCCCTTGCAAAATGCTTGCAGTCGGCGCAGGTGTCGGTGGTGTCCCGCTCCTTTTCGTAGAAGGGGCAGGTGGGTTGGATGGCGGTCACAAAGGGAAGTCCGTCGTCGGTGTATACGGGATGCTCTCTGAAATCGGGGTAGATCTCGGTCGGCTCCGCGTATTTGGAATGTCGGTCGATCTCTTCATAATATCCGTAGTAGAGCGAAAAGGTCTTGCCGAAGGTGGTGATCACCTTGTAGAGATCCCCCTCTCGGTGCTCCGACTCTGTTGGGCAGAGATCGCGGCCATTGGGGTTGTGAAGCATACGCGCCTCCTTTCTTAAAAAAGAAAAAATCTGCCATACGTGTTACGATAACAGTATAGCAGATTTCTCTTTTGGAATCTACGGAAAAAGACCGATTTTTTCGGCATATTTTCATGCCGTTTTTGGGGTGTTTTTTTGCAGGGAAATCAGAGAATGAAGGCAAATTCCTTCTTGTTCTGAATGCCCGTTTTGTTCACGATGCGCGTGATGTCGTGGCTGACCTTGGACTCCGAGAGATAGAGGATGGACGCGATCTCCCTCACGGTATATCCAAAGGCGGAGAGCTTGGCGATCTCGCGCTCACGCGCGTCCAGGTTGTTGGCGATGTACTTGTCGCGCACCTGTCCCGAGAGCCTCGTCCAGCCGATGCTGTACACCGCGTACAGTGCCTTGACCGTCTCCTTAGCCCCCTCGTCCACAAGCGCGATACGCTCGTCTAAAAGCTCCCCGAGGTGTCTTGTGTACTCGGTCAGAAGGCCGTAAAGACCGTCCGCCAGAGCTAATCTGACCGCCTTGTCAATGTGGTAAATCGCGCGCTCGCGGTTGCCCGAATTATAATAGGCGACCGCGCAGGACATGCGGAGAAAGATCTCGGGTACGACCGTGCGATCCAGCACCGCCTGAGAGATCATGGGCTCGATGGCGTTGGGGATCAGGCGCATCAGAGAAAGCCCCTCCATGCCCTCCATTTTGGATTGGCTGGTCGCCACGGAATAGGCGGACATATAGAGATATTTGACGTAAAAGACCTTTGCGGCGGGGTGCGCGTCACCTGGAAGCGCCTCAAAGTTTCCGGTGCGAAACCAATCGGGATAGTCCTTGTTGTCATAGATAGAGCTGTCGATGATCGCCAAGGCAAGGGAAGCAAGCTCGCGGTCGTGCTCGTTCTTGCAAGGGGCTTCAAAGACGTGCTTCTTCGCTTCCTTCCAAAGGAAAATGTCCCCTCTCCAGATGGCGCACTGCGCGAGCAGCATGGCGCCGCCGAGAATGGCGTAGAAGCCCGAATGGGCGTTCAGAAAATAGCGCGCCTGCTCGTACACCTTGTCAATTTCTCCACGCCGATAGGCAATCTGCGCGCAGAGCAGCGCGTGCGCCTCGGGTTGATTGATCAGCATCTCCGTACACGCCTCGGCTTGCCCCGCCTTGTGGTAGAGGTTGGTCATATCGAGAAAAGGGGACTTCCTTGGCATGGGCAGGGTAGGCTCCTCCTCTTTTCTGCGGGCATTGGGCAGAACCGCGGATGCAGGGATCATCCAGGACTTTCCGAAGCGGTACGCCCCCTTGATGCGATCTTGATTGCACAGGATCTGAACGCGTCTGATGCTTACGCCCCACTTCTCGGACGCTTCCTTTGCAGTAATAAAATTCATGATTCACCTATTCGCAAAAGCGAACTTTCATATCGGTATATTTGTTCGCTTTCGCGAACTCTGCAGGAATATTATACATAGCTTTCTTCTTTTTGTCAAGAGAAATCGACAGAAAAGAGTGACTGCGGCTCAGTTGATCCGCGGTCACTCTTTCGGCAATTTTTCTTCGGCGTCTTTCTCAGGAGACTTCCAAAACACGCTTTTCTTTACGACAAGATTCAGTCCAAGCAAAAACACGATCACACAGACGCCGCTGCCCGTGAGCGTGTTCATCAGGAGGATCTCCGCCTCCTTCATACCCTCAAAGGTTACGAGCATGGAGCGTTGGAGGGAAAAGATCGAAACGAGGGCGTCTGCAAAGGCGATGCTTCGCAAGGGGACGGTCCTCGCTGACGTTTCGCGTCTTGACTTGACCCAATGAACCGTCGCCAGCGTGATTCTCGTGAAGGCATAGGCAGCGATCGCGATCATGACGATCATGTGAAATTTCTGCCCTCGGTCGCGAATGCGCGAGAGGATCACCATGCCCACCAAGGGCAGAGACAGCGCCATCAGCATAGATCCCGTGAATTTGGCGAGGAGATGCTCGTTTTTTCCTCCGAAGATGACCGCTGCGCGGACCGCGCTCAAAATGCAATAGTATACGCCCACGGTGAGAAGCCACCAGGATCGGGTGATCGCGCCAAAGGCGATGTAATACGCGCTGTACAGCAGGGTGAGCAGTAGGCTGGGGATCGCGGTCTTTGGCGCGCTAACCATCGATCTTCCTCTCGCCCAGCACGCAGTCGGTGATGATCCCGATGACGGTGTCCATATCGTCGGCGCAGTTGTGGTCAAGCCATTCCATCACCACGCCAAAGATGCCCGTCAGATAGAATTTCATGCGGTAGCTTCGCTCCTCTTCGGGAACGCCAAAGCGCGCGAGGATGGGATTGAAGAGGTGGGTAAACATTCGTTCGTACACCTGTCCGAAGTTCATGGTGTGGAATTCCTTGATCGCGACCTTGAAGATCTTTTGGTTTTCCTTGATAAAGGTGAGGTAGGGCGTCAGATATTCATTCGTGATAAAAAACAGATCCCGCCGTTCGCAGGTCTCGTAGCAGAGCGAAACGTTCGCCGTTTCCACGTCGTAGTATGCCAGATGCTTGTCGATGATATAGCGCGTGGTTTCCTTGAGGAGATCGGAGGTGTTCTCGTAGTGGAGATAGAAGGTAGAGCGGTTCACGCCCGCCCGCTCACAGATCTCCTTGATGGTGATGTAGGCAAAGTCCTTTTTCTCGAGCAGGGAAATGAGGGCTTCGTCCATTCGGGTCGCCGTGTTAAAGTATTTGCTTTCATTCTTATTCATCAGACGCCCTCCCGGTACGTTATTTTCCCTCGCTGATCTCTCTTGCAAGCTCCACGATCTCAAAGGCATACTTCTTCTTGCCCCTTTCAAGCATATTCTTGTAGATGGGGTAGTTCACACCGCAGCCGATAATGCCAACGATGCCGACGACGATCCCGATCGCCATGTGCAGCGCGCTGCTGCCGATCACTTGCATCGCAAGGCTCATGCCCGTGCCGAGCACAAGTGCGGATATGATCCCCCACGTGTAGGTGAAGACGGTTGCGGGCAGCTTTGCCTTTCGGTCAAGCTTGCGAAGCGCGACGATCTTGGAGTTGTCCTTGGGAGCATACTCCTTTGCGATGGATTCTGCAAAAATTCTGTCTGTGTTCATTCTAAAAAATCTCCTTTTTCGTTTGTTGTGCTTATAGTATACCGGCAAAAAAGGAGAAACGGAACAACACGTTTGTGCAAAAACGTTGATTTGAAAAAAGTGAAAATCACAACCTGCCGTCACAGAATATTATAACCCCAAACCGGCAGAATGTAAAGAGGACGGCTTGATTTTCAAGCCGTCCTTGGTTTATTTTGCTGTTCAGCAGTTTTTCATTTTCCCGCAGCCCTTGTCAAACGACGGGTTGCAAGCATAGAAATTCTTCGAGTCCAGGTGCTCCTGGGTACGTCTGAGGGCGTCTGCAAACCTCTGATAATGCACGATTTCGCGCTCGCGAAGGTACTTGATGGGGTCCTTGACGTCGGGATCGTCCACCAAGCGCAGAATGTTGTCGTAGGTGGTTCTCGCCTTTTGCTCTGCCGCCAGATTCTCGTTGAGGTCGGTGATGATGTCTCCCTTGACTGCGATGGCACTCATGGTGTCGGGGAAGCCCGCCGACGCCGCGGGATAAATGCCCGTGGTGTGGTCGATGAAATAGGGGGCGAAGGGGCTGTTCTCGATCTCGCATTCGCTCAGTCCCTTGGTGAGCTGATAGAGAATAGTCGCCACCATCTCGAGGTGCGCGAGCTCCTCCGTGCCGACATCAGTCAGGATCCCCACCACGTCGCGGTAGGGCATGGAGTAGCGTTGATTGAGATAGCGCATGGAGGCGTTGAGCTCGCCGTCGGGGCCGCCGAGCTGGGAAATGATCAGCTGAGCCGCCTTGGGGTTCGGCTTTTTGATCTTGACGGGGTATTGCAGCTTTCGTTCATAAGTCCACATGATGATTCGGTCCTTTCGTGTTGTAGTCAGTCAGCGTCGGCTTCCCATGGCCAGGGTGTCTTGACCCAATCCCATGAGGTGTGGCTCTCGTTGCCGTAGAACGTGAGCGGACCGCAGTTCTTTTGGTATTGCTCCATGAGAGCCTTTCGCTCGCAGAGCAATTTGTGATAGTAATCGAGTGCCTGTGCATGGTCGGGGTAGGCGTCGAGATAGAGTACTGTCTCGGTCAGGCAAAAATCGACCTCACGCAGCTTTTTCATGGTAAGAGCACAGCTCTTGCAGGGTGTCTGTTCCATTGCTTTTACCTCCTTCAGCATTTAGGAGAGCGGCGGACGCCGCCTCCCTCAAAGGGCTTGAAGAGCTCGTGGAAAAGCGTTCCGTGCGCCAGTGCCATCTCGGGGGTGTCCATCAGACACGTCCACGCCTGCTCGGGGGCATACACCATTGCGAGCGCGGGCATATAGGGATTTCCCGAGGGGGCGCAGCCGTGCGCGTGATCGTTGCAGTCACAGCCGCAGCCGTTCTGCATGGGAGGCATCTCCTGCCGTGGGCGGATCGCGCCGCACGAGCAACCGAAGGCGTCCGACTGGTTCATTCGGCGCAAAAGCTCCTCCGCCGCGCGCCTTGAGGATGCGGATTGGTTGGGATTGTACATCTCGTGATCTCCTTGTTTTACTTTCCGAAAAAAGAAATGATAGCTTGGGCGAGCCGCGCTTTTTATGGGAAAAAGTCGATTCGGCCGCCTATTGACAGTCTATGCCGCGTGTCTGAAAATGCCATTTTATGCCGAAAATTAAGAACGAGAACTAAACTCGTTCTAAAAATAGTCAAAATATGTATAAATAATAAGGAAATAGATATTGACAAACCGAAAAAAGTGTGATAAACTATGCTAAATGATGTTGACGAAGAGCCCGATGGCAGGATGTTTACAGAGAGTCGGCGAAGGTGAGAGGCCGATGACGGAGCGCCATCAAGCGGTATCCCTTCCGAGTCGGCGCGCCGAACGAATCCTTCCTTTAGGCACGCCCGTCTGGCAGCGTTAATGCCCGCGTCGGCGACAAGCCGACTGAGTGCGCCGCTCTGCGGCGAACGTGAGTGGTACCGCGGAATTGTCCGTCTCATGGCTGTATGCTATGAGGCCTTTTCTTTTTTTAGAAACTCTCGTCAATCAAAACCAAACAATCTTCAACAGACATAGGAGACAAGACATGGCAAAGGATTACACAAGCACACTAAACCTTCCCAATACCGACTTTCCCATGCGCGCGAATCTGCCGCAGAGAGAGCCTGATATGCTCAAATATTGGGATTCGATCAACCTCTATCGCATGATGCAAGAGAAGGGCGAGGGCAAGCCTCTCTTCATGCTGCACGACGGCCCTCCTTTTTCCAACGGAAACATCCACATGGGCACCGCGATGAACAAGATCCTCAAGGATATCATCAACAAGACCAAGCTCATGACGGGCTATCACGTGCCCTTTACCCCCGGTTGGGATAACCACGGCATGCCCATCGAGTCTGCCATCATCAAGCAGAGCAAGCTGGACAGAAAGAAGATGTCTATTCCCGAGTTCAGAAACGCCTGCAAGGATTTCGCGCAGGACTTCGTGAACCGTCAGATGGAGCAGTTCCAAAGACTTGGCGTGACTGCCGACTGGGAGAACCCTTATCTGACCATGTCTAAGGAGTTCGAGGCTCGCGAGGTTCAGGTTTTCGGTGAGATGTACAAGAAGGGCTATATCTACAAGGGACTCAAGCCGGTTTACTGGTGTCCCGTGGACGAGACGGCTCTGGCAGAGGCAGAGATCGAGTATAAGACCGATCCCTGTACCTCCATCTACGTCAAGTTCCAGGTTAAGGACGACGCAGGAAAGCTTTCCTCGCTCGTAGATCTTTCCAAGACCTATTTCGTGATCTGGACAACCACCACCTGGACCCTCCCCGGCAACCAGGCGATCGCCCTCAATCCCACCGAGACCTATGTGCTTGTCAAGGCAGAGAACGGCGAGTGCTATATCGTTGCAGAGGCACTTTGCGCCAAGACCATGCTGGCAGGCGGATTCTCCACCTATGAGACGGTGGCAACCTTCTGTGGCAAGGATTTCGAATACATGACCGCACAGCATCCCTTCCTGGACCGTGATTCTCTGGTCGTTGTCGCTGACTACGTTACCATGGACAGCGGTACGGGATGCGTACACACCGCAGGCGGCTTCGGCGCAGACGATAACGTCACCTGCCGTCGCTACGGACTGCCTCCCCTCGTTCCCGTGGACGACAGAGGATACCAGACCGAGGAGGCAGGGAAGTTTGCCGGACTTCGCTACGACGAGTCCAACGAGGCGATCCTCTCCGACATGAAGGAGACGGGCGCGCTGTTTGCATCGGAGGAGCTGGAGCACGAGTATCCGCACTGCTGGAGATGTAAGCAGCCCATCATCTTCCGCGCAACGCCGCAGTGGTTCTGCTCTGTGGACGCCTTCAAGGAAGACGCCGTCAAGGCATGCGAGAACGTACAGTGGTTGCCCGAGTGGGGCGGAGAGCGCATCAAGCAGATGGTCAGAGACAGAGCGGACTGGTGTATCTCCCGTCAGCGTCACTGGGGACTTCCCATTCCCGTGTTCTATTGCGACGATTGCAAGAAGCCTGTTTGCACCGACGAGACCATTGAGATCGTTTCCAAGGCGTTTGGTGAGTATGGCTCGAACGTTTGGTACGAAAAGGAAGCTGCCGAGCTGCTTCCCGAAGGCTTCGTCTGCCCGCATTGCGGCGGCAAGCATTTCTCCAAGGAGACCGACACTCTGGACGGCTGGTTCGATTCCGGCTCCTCCCATTTCTCGGTTCTCCACGATGATCCTAACTACAAGTGGCCGGCAGACCTCTATCTGGAGGGAGCTGACCAGTACAGAGGATGGTTCCAGTCCTCGCTTCTCACTGCGGTGGGAGCAGGCAAGGAGCCCATCGCTCCCTATAAGACCGTTCTGACCCACGGATGGGTGGTAGACGGAGAGGGCAAGGCAATGCACAAGTCTCTCGGCAACAGCATTCTCCCCTCCGAGGTGATCCCCAAGTACGGAGCTGACCTGGTTCGTCTTTGGGTGGCGTCCTCCGACTACCGCGTGGACGTTCGCGTGTCCGATCCCATCTTCCGTCAGCTTTCGGATGCGTACCGCAAGATCAGAAACACCGTTCGTATCCTGATCGCAGACCTCAACGATTTCGATCCCAACAAGGATGCGGTTGCCTTTGACAAGCTGCAGGAGATCGATCTCTGGATGATCTCCAAGATGAACGATCTGACCAAGACCGTTCTCAAGGCTTACGACGATTACGAGTTCCACATCGTTTACCACGAGATCGGAAACTTCTGCACCACCGAGCTTTCCAAGCTCTATATCGACATCACCAAGGATCGCGTTTACACCGAGCGTGCGGACAGCCTTGCTCGCCGCAGCGCGCAGACCGTGATGTATTTCGTTCTGTCGGGCATGATCCGTTTGCTCGCGCCCGTCCTCGCGTTCACCGCAGAGGAGATGTGGCAGGCGATCCCGCACGCCGAGAGCGATACCAAGGAGAGCGTATATCTCAACGATATGCCCGCGTTTGATCCTGCGCTGACCTATGCAGAGATCCGTGAGCGTTGGGACTGCCTGTTTGAGATGAGAGATGACGTCATGAAGGCACTGGAGCTTGCCCGCGCCGAGAAGATGGTCGGAAAATCTCTCGAGGCAAAGATCACCCTCTACACCAAGGATGCCGACAGGAAGGCACTTCTTGAGGCGTTCGGCAAGGAACTGACCACGGTATTTATCGTCTCGGGCGTGAAGCTGAGTGACGAGGACGCGCCTGCAAACGCGCTGACCGACGGCGCATCGGGCGTTGGCGTTCTGGTAGAGCCTGCAGACGGTTGCAAGTGCGACAGATGCTGGAGCTTCTCTTTGGCGGGTGAGCACACCGAGGACGGCGGCTTCCTCTGCGAGCGTTGCAAGAGCATTCTGTCTCTGTAACGAAAAACAAACGAGAAGGAACGAAAGGAGATACGTCTATGATTTGGATTTTGATCGCCATCATATGCGGATCGGTCGCTCTGGATCAGTTGACCAAATGGATTGCGGTGTTCTACCTCAAACCCATCGAATCGATCCCTCTGTGGGATGGGGTTCTGCACCTGACGTACGTAGAAAACCGCGGCGCGGCATGGGGAATGCTGGCTGACCACCGTTGGGTGTTCATGGTGTTCTCCACCATCGCCATTGTGGGACTTGGAATCTACCTGTTCGGCTTTTCCAAGGAGCCGACTTGGGTAAAGGTGAGCATTGCGTTGGTGGTCGGCGGCGGAATCGGCAACATGATCGACCGCGTGTTTCTTGGATACGTGGTGGATTTCGTCTATGTTGCCCTCATCAATTTCCCCGTGTTCAACGTGGCGGACTCCTGCGTAACGGTGGGAGCAGGGATGCTGATGTTCTATTTTATCAAGGATTTTGTCAAAGAAACGCGCGCCATCGGGCGGGATACCCATGATGACTCCGCAGGCAAATCGTGAGGAGCCCATCCTCTTCACCGTCCCCGCCGATTGGGCAGGGAAGCGGCTGGATCTTGCCGTGTCCGAGATCGCGGATCTGACGCGATCTGCGGCGGCGAGACTGATCGAGGAGGGAAGCGTTCTCGTGGATCGGAAGGCTTTTGCAAAGAACGCCAAGCTGCGAGGTGGGGAGACCGTTGAGATCTCCCTCCCCGAGCCCGAGCCGAGTGAGGCGCAGCCCCAAGAGATTCCTCTTGACGTGGTGTATGAGGATGCAGATATCATCGTGGTGAACAAGCCCTGCGGAATGGTGGTCCATCCCGCGGCGGGAAATCCCGACGGAACGCTGGTCAACGCGCTGCTTTGGCATTGCGGAAGCTCGCTCTCGGGCATCGGCGGCGTGATCCGCCCCGGCATCGTGCACCGCATCGACAAGGATACCGAGGGGCTTTTGGTGGTGGCAAAGAGAGATGCCGCCCACCTGAAGCTGGCAGAGGATATCAAGGAGCATCTGGTGAGCCGCGTGTACTACGCGATCGCGATCGGTAGCTTTCGCGAGAGTGCGGGAACGGTAGACGCCCCCATCGGCAGACACCCGACCGACCGCAAGCGGATGGCGGTGATCCGTAATGCTGATATCAAGAGCCGACCTGCAATCACCCATTGGGAGGTGCTTGCCGAGGGGCACGCCGACGGAAACGTCTTTACTCTGCTCCGTTGCAAATTGGAGACGGGAAGGACGCATCAGATCCGCGTGCACATGGCGTCGATCGGACACCCACTTCTGGGTGACGGCGTTTACGGCGGAGACAAGACGACGTTTGAGGCCAAGCACCGCGCGTGCATTCAGGGGCAGTGTCTCCACGCGGGAGAATTGCATTTTACGCACCCCGTCACAGGAGTGAAAATGCACCTGACGGCACCGATGTCGCAAAATATGAAAAAGACCGTTTCGCTGATCTTTGGCAACGAATTGACCGAGATCGTATAAGAAACGCCCGGAGAAAGCGG
>JAZSBE010000032.1:0-43568 GCA_045602215.1 Eubacteriales bacterium
CCGCAGTCTGCGCAAACAGCGGTAAAGTACTCGCGAGGAGCCTTGCCTGCGTTCTTCTTCGCATCGCGGCAAGCCTTGCAAGCCTTGGGTTTGTTCTGGAATCCCTTCTCGGCATAGAATCTCTGTTCGCCTGCGGTGAACACGAATTCATTGCCACAGTCCTTGCAGACCAGAGTCTCGTCGACAAACTCCTTTTCTTCTACTGTGCTGATGTTTTCGTCCTGGAACATGGTGCTTTTTCCTCTCTTATGAAAAAAATATAGATTGCCCTCGGTGGGATTTACACCCACATCTGTTCCCGCAGGGAACCGCTTTTCTTAAGCTATTCGGACATACACGCCGCTCAAGATTTCGGCGGCGAGAGATGCTGTCTTAGTTTTTTTCTTGCGCGGAAGATGGCGTTTTCCACGTCTTTTTTGGAAGTGCCGAGGTGATCGGCGATCTCTGCGGCGGTTCTGCCGTCAATGAAGAGAAGCCAAACCTCTCGCTCTCGGTCGGAAAGCAGACGCTCGATCCTGCCAAGAAGATCCTGATAGTGCTCGCGCTCCGCCAGATAATGCGCGGGATCGTTGTTCTCGCGGTCGCCTTGGTCGGAAAGCTGCGCGTCGTCCAAGGGAAGGACGGGCATCATTCGTTTCCATGCGCGCTTGCAATTTGCCAGGCGGTTGTTGATGCACACCTGTGTGTAATGCCCAAAGGTAACCGCCGTCTGATCCAAATCATAGGTCTTGACCGCCTCCCAAAAGACCGAAATGATCTCGGAGCGAAGTTCCTCCTCAGATGGCGCGGAGGGCAGGTGCTTTACGCAGGTGGAATCGATCAGCGGTGCATACTTTGCAAACAAGGCGGACAGAGCACTCTCATCACCCGTTCGAGCAAGCTCGACTAAGGTACACACGGTCTCGAAATCCGACTGGTTGCTGGTCATCTGCGTCATTTCCTTCCGATTTTGGCGGTATACGATAAAAAAAGCCAACTCCTGCGCGACTGTCGACGTTCCGACAACAATTCCGTGCAATTGCTGGCATTGGTAGGGCATATGTTAACAATCTATCCTTATTATATCATATTTTTGCACAATGTCAATGCTTTTTTTATCGAAATTTTTTCTGTTTTCCACGAATTTTCATTTTTTTGGATATTTGTAATATTTATTTCCTGTTGCTTTTGTTTATAATGACTGCGTTTTTGAATGAATTTGGTTAATATAAACAAAAATAATTTAAGAAGATTGTTTTGTATTTTGCTTATAAAACAAAGAAATTAATTCACATTTTTTGAGAGGTGATAAAAAACAGACGTTTTTTGTCAATTTGCAATAGCATCGCCTACAGAATTGATTTTTTGCGATGTGTTTGCCTAAATCTGATCTTTTCGGATCATAATAGGGGTATGAGCGGAACGGAGCACGCATCTGCATTTTGAAAGGAGAGGACTATGAAAGGGATCGTTCTTGCGGGGGGCGCGGGAACACGACTGTACCCCTTGACGATGGCCACGTCCAAGCAGCTTCTGCCCATTTATGACAAGCCGATGGTCTATTATCCCATATCCACCCTCATGCTGGCGGGGATTCGGGAGATTCTGATCATTTCCACCCCTCGGGATCTGCCGGATTTCGAGCGGCTTTTGGGAGACGGGAGCAGGTATGGCGTCAGACTTTTCTACAAGGTTCAGCCCTCGCCCGACGGGCTTGCCCAGGCCTTCCTGCTTGGAGAACGCTTCATCGGACGTGACGCTTGCGCGATGGTGTTGGGAGACAATATTTTTTACGGCAACGGCTTTGCAGAAACCTTGCACGCGGCAAGGAAGAACGCAGAGGAGAGAGGGCGGGCTACGGTGTTCGGATATTATGTAAACGATCCCTCGCGCTTTGGCGTGGTGGAGTTTGACGAGCGCGGCAGGGCACTCTCGCTGGAGGAGAAGCCGCCTCTTCCGAGGAGCAATTATGCGGTCACGGGACTCTACTTTTATCCTGCGGGCGTGAGTCTGAGAGCAGGGGCGGTCAGACCGTCTGCGCGTGGAGAATTGGAAATCACCTCCCTCAACGAGATGTATCTGGGGGAGAAGCTTTTGGACGTTCAGCTTCTTGGGGATGGCTTTGCATGGCTGGATACCGGGACGGTGGACAGTCTGGCAGAGGCGGCCGAGTTTGTCAGAACGGTGCAGAGAAGTCAGCGGATCGAGATCTCATCTCCCGAGGAAATCGCCTACCAGAACGGCTGGATCGGGCAGGAGGAGCTTTTGAAGTCTGCGCTTCTTTATGGGAAATCCCCCTACGGCGAACATTTGAGACGGATCGCGGAGGGGGAAATTCAATACGGATCGAGGAATGGATATGAAGGTGCTGGTAACGGGCGTCAATGGGCAGCTCGGACATGACGTTATGGCTGAGCTGCGTCTGCGCGGACACGAAGCAGTCGGCGTGGATATTGAGGAGATGGACATCACCGATGCGATGGCAGTAGAGAGAACGCTGTTGTCCGCTTCTCCCGACGCGGTGGTGCATTGCGCGGCGTGGACGGCGGTGGACGCGGCGGAGGAGGCGGAGAATGTCGAGACTGTGAGACGGGTGAACGCGGACGGAACGGCAAACGTTGCAAAGGCTTGTCAACAGCTGGGCTGCAAGATGATGTACCTTTCCACCGACTACGTTTTTGACGGTCGGGGGAGTGAACCGTGGCAGGCAGACAGCGAGGCGTACGCCCCTCTGTCGGTTTACGGGCGGACCAAGCTTGAGGGTGAGCTTGCCGTGCGTAAATTGTTAGAGCGGTATTTCATCGTCCGTATCTCGTGGGTGTTTGGGATCCATGGAAATAATTTTGTCAAGACCATGCTGCGGCTTGCCGAAACGCGCGATACGCTGCGCGTGGTAAGCGATCAGATCGGCACGCCCACCTACACGCGCGACCTCGCAAGGCTCCTTTCGGACATGATGGAAACCGAGAAGTACGGTGTTTATCACGCGACCAACGAGGGGGGATATATTTCCTGGGCGGATTTCGCGAGGGAGATCTTCCGAGTGGCGGGCAAGCAGGTCGAGGTGATTCCCGTGACGACCGCGGAGTACGGCGCCTCCAAGGCTCGGCGACCGCTGAACAGCCGATTGGATAAGCGCAAGCTTGCAGAAAACGGCTTTCGCCCCTTGCCCGCGTGGCAGGATGCTTTGAAAAGATATCTGAAGGAATTGGAGATGGAAAATGGGACAGATCAAGGTAACGAGACTCGAGATTGAGGGGCTTTGCATTCTTGAGCCGATGGTGCATACAGACGAGCGCGGCTACTTTATGGAGACCTACAATCAAAGGGATTTGTTGAATGCGGGACTTGACATGACCTTCGTTCAGGATAATCAGTCTATGTCGAGAAAGGGCGTCTTGCGGGGGTTGCATTTTCAGAAGCAGTTTCCGCAGGGCAAGCTCGTCCGTGTCGTGTCGGGGGCGGTGTTTGACGTGGCGGTGGATCTCCGCCAAGGCTCGAGGACCTTTGGGAAGTGGTGCGGCGTGGAGCTGACCGCAGAGAACAAAAAACAGTTTTACGTTCCCGAAGGCTTCGCACACGGATTTTTGGTGCGCTCCGAGACGGCGGAGTTTTGCTACAAGGTCACGGACTTCTATCACCCGGGGGACGAGGGGGGTATTATGTGGAACGACCCCGAGATCGGCATTGATTGGGGAGACGTTTCGGATATCGTTTTGAGTGAAAAAGACAAGCACCACCCGCGTCTTGTTGACTACGCATTGGCTTTTTGATTGGGAGGACGGCTGAACATGAGCAAAACGTTTTTGATAACAGGGGGCGCAGGCTTCATCGGCGCGAACTTCGTGTATCATCTGCTGCGAGAGCATCCCGACGATCGTATTCTCTGCGTGGACGCGCTGACCTATGCGGGGAATCTCTCGACGCTGGATGCGGCTTTGAAAAATCCCAATTTCAAGTTCTTTAAGACCGACATTTGTGACAGAGAGGGCGTTGATAGGATTTTTGACGATGAGAGCCCCGATGTTGTGGTTAATTTTGCGGCGGAGAGCCACGTGGATCGCTCGATTGAGGATCCCGAGGTCTTTCTCAGAACCAATATTCTCGGAACAGAGGTGCTGATGGACGCCTGCCGCAGATACGGCGTTGCGCGATTCCATCAGGTCTCTACCGACGAGGTGTACGGCGACCTTCCGCTTGACAGACCCGATCTCTTTTTCACCGAACAGACCCCCATCCACGCCTCCAGCCCCTACAGCGCTTCCAAGGCAAGCGCCGATCTTTTGGTGCAGGCGTATCACCGCACCTACGGTCTGCCCGTCACGATCAGCCGTTGCTCAAATAACTACGGCCCCTACCAGTTTCCCGAAAAGCTCATTCCCCTCATGATCGCCAATTGTCTCGGGGATCAGCCTCTGCCCGTATACGGAAAGGGAGAGAACGTGCGCGACTGGCTCTACGTCGAGGATCACTGCCGCGCGATCGATCTGATTCTTCAGAAGGGGAAGGTAGGCGAGATCTACAACGTGGGGGGACACAACGAGATGAAAAATATCGACATTGTCAAAATCATCTGTAGCTACCTCGGCAAGCCCGAAAGCCTGATCACCTACGTGACCGACCGCCCGGGGCACGATCGGCGTTATGCCATCGATCCCACAAAGATCCACCGCGAGCTTGGCTGGTTGCCAAAGACGCGCTTTGAAGATGGGATCAAGAGGACCGTTGATTGGTATCTCTCCAACCGCGCGTGGTGGGAGAACATCCTCAGCGGCGCGTATCGCGGTTACTATGATAGGATGTATTCCAACAGATAACAAAAAGGAGTACGGACGATTTGTTCGTGCTCCTTTTGTCGTAATTGTACCATCTGGATTTGTGCCTCCAGAAAGTCCGTCTGTTTTTTCTGACAAACACTGCATTTGGGCGCACAAAGCGAATCATATCCTCATCGAGTGGACGAATTTATAAATTTGTGATATAATATCCTAAATCCCGCCTAACATTTCCATGAATGCGCGGACTATATAAGTGAAAGCATTGATCAATCGCTTGGAGAAACAAATGAAAAAACAAGACTTGCTGAAATATTTTGACGACGACTTGCTTGATAAGTTATTTGGCTTTTGCTATGCAAGAACAAACGACAGCTACGAGGCAGAGGAGCTATGCTCTGATATCATCTACGCCCTCGTTAAAGCTGCCCATAGCGACGGAGAGATTGAAAGCGTGTATCCTTTTATTTGGAGAGTGGCGCGTAATGTTTATGCCGATTTTTCAAATGACCGAAGAAAACGCGCGGAAACGATCTATGAAGGCGATTCGGAAGAAATTCTGCGGGGTGTTGCAGAGGAAGACGCTTCTGATGATACGGCAGAATTATTAACTTCCGTATATCGCAGAATTGCTTTTTTGACAAAGGCATACCGTGAGGTCATGATCATGTTCTACGTAGACGGTCTTTCCGTCGCTCGGATAGCAAAGAAGCAGGGGACGAGTGAAGGGGCTGTTCGTCAAAGGCTTTTTTCGGCAAGACAAAAGATCAAAAGTGAGGTGGAAGAAATGGGAGAAACTTATAAGAAGCCCGTGGCACTTGACAAAATCAATTTCGTATTTTGGGGAACAGGATCTCCCGCTTGGGGAGATCCGAGCAACGTATGTGACAGAACGCTTTCCAAGCATATCGTATGGCTTTGCCACAAAAAGCCGATGAATGCGTCCGAAATTGCAGAAGAACTGAATGTTCCCACTCTTTACGTCGAAGAAGAGCTTGAGATTCTTCGAAAGGGTGAAAATGGCGAATATGGGTTGCTCCGCCGTTTGGACAACGGCAAATATGCAATCAATATCGTTTTGCTTGATAAGGACGTGTTTGAAAAAGCAAATGAGATTTATATGGAGAGATTGCCCAAGATTTGTGATACGATATCCAACTATATCGAGGCGCATAAAGCGGAATACCTTGCATATCCGTATCTGAATAAAAAGGTGGATATGAACCTCATATTGTGGCAGCAGATTTCTGAGATTTCAAGGGCGTTTTCCGAAAACGTGAAGTGCATTTTGAAGGAAAAGCATTTTTCTGACATTGCGGAGGTGGAGCGTCCGTACAGTTCCTTTGGATACGTCGATAACGGAAAGTATTACGGCGGTGGTTGCGATGGGGAGTACGCGGAAAACGTTTGCGGATTTTCAAAGGTACACCTCAGAAATATTTACATTACACGCATCAAGGCTCATTTCCGCTGCGGTCACAATATTTCGCGCGATCCGCAGATCCAACTCGCACTTCGCGCGATCGAGGGTCTTGATGTCAAGACGCTTTCCGAAAAAGAAAAGGAACACGCAGCCAAAGCGATTGAGAGTGGATATCTGTACCGTGACGGAGATCTACTCTACACCAAGATTCTTGTTAACGCACTGACTGATAACCTTACGCTTCATGAGAAGGAGCTTTTTGCGATCAGTTACGGTTTGAGAGACGGGTATTTTGATACCGATGCAGAGATCGTTGCAGAGGAAATTGCCGCGCTTATCAAAAAATCCATTCCCGATTATTTGTATGGGGAGTGGAGATTTGCGAATATTCTCGCAAATTCCCCCGTTCTCGATGCAGTTGTGGAATGTCTGATTGAAAAAGGTGTATTAACACCGCCCGAGGATGGTGTTGGTGCAGAGGGCTGTTGGATGAGTGTTGAAAAGTAAAAAGAAGACCGCCGAGAGTTTGATTGCTCTCGGCGGTTTTGGCGTGCAAATTAAGGGGACTACCCTGAGGTTGTTCCTTCTTTTATTCCTGCGTCAGCGTATACAGACGGATCAGAAAGTCATCTTCAATTTTCTTGAACTCAACGAAGTCGAAAGAGGGGGATGACATCAACGTCGGCGCGGTGTCCGAGACCTGAAAGCCCGTCAGCGAGAAAAACTCGTGATAGAGCATCGCGTCGTCGATGTCGAAGATCTGTTTGCGCTCCTCCTCGGTGAGGGTGGGCGTGATCCATTTGTCGAAGATCAGCCCCTGCAGTCTTGCCTCGATCTCATAATAGCCCGTCAGACGGGGCTTGATGGGACGGGTAATATCCGAGAGGTACGCCTCGCTTGCATCGTGAAGCAAGCATCCGAGCTGAACGCGCCTGGAGTATCCGCGCGCGGCGGCCTCCTTCATACAGTTCAGACAATGCTGGGCGACCGAAAAGAAATGCGGGAAATGCCCGTTTGCACGGCAGAGCAGGGAAAGGGCGTGCGCGATGTCCCGCTCGTCGATCTGATCGGGCGTCGCACAGAGGGGATCCATGCGGATGCCGCTATACGTTGTGATACAGCTCAAAATCGTCACTTCCTTTTCTTATAACGGTAGCAGGTCAAGAAGATTCAGAACGAATCTCTGCGCCAGCGCGCCCGAGGACTGATCGTAGGCTTGCCCCTTCAGCTCGTTGTTGGAGATGGCGCGAATGGATACGATAGGCGTGCCGAGACTGTTGGCAGAAAGATACGCGCCCGCGCACTCCATACACTCACACACCGCGCCGAGGCGTCGGTGCAGCTCGTGGATCTTTTGCGGATCCTTCGTCCACACGTCGCCGCTTCCGATCACGTCAAAGTGGATCTCCTGTATGAGATTTTCGCAGATGCGCGCGATGGTTTGCAGAAGATCGGGATCGGCGTCATAGGGGAGGACGTCCCCGTCGCAGGAGCGGTAGGCGTCCGATTTCCAGGGGTTGATGGGCTCGGCGTCCCGCATGGCGTCAGTCGAAAAATCAGAAAGATAATATACGCGTTTGCCAATGACGATATCTCCCGTGTTCAGCCAATCCACCAAAGCCCCTGCCGTTCCTTGATTGAGGATCAGACGGGGGTGATAGTTTTGGATTGCCAAGGCGGTCGCGGTCGCGCTGCAGATCTCCCCGATCTTGGTCTTGGAGAGCACGATGGGGCGGTTTTTGTAAAGACATTCGTAAAATGCGAACGCGCCGACCTTCCGCGTTTGCAGAACGGTAAAGGCGTTCAGAAATAGATCCAATTCGCTTTTCAGTGCGCCTTGAATGACGATGGGCGCAGAATCGGAGAAGGAGATGTTGTTCATATTATTCGATCACATCCAAAACGAGCGGCGACCGACGTGGCGCGTCACTGCCGAGATGTGTTGCCTCCAGAATGCGTTGTTCTGCCGCGTCGAGGCGGCATTCGGTTTCGGTGTAGAGCGTTGCCAAGGGATCGCCTGTTTTGACGGCGTCGCCCACCTTTGCGTGCAGGAGTAGCCCTGCCGCAGGATCAATGACGTCCTCCTTGGTGCTGCGTCCCGCGCCGAGAAGAAGACTTGCCATGCCGTAGCCCTCGGCGTCGATCGCCGTGATATAGCCGTCGCGCGGCGCGACCACGGTTCTGGAATATTTGGCGATGGGGAAGCGGTCGGGATGATAGATCCATTCGGGATCTCCACCCTGTGCCTGCACCATCTTGGCAAAGGTGTCCAGCGCCTCGCCGCTCTCGATCACGCGGCGTACGTTTGCCTCGCATTCGGCAAGCGTCCCCTTTTCGGCAAGGGCGAGAATGTGCGCCGAGAGCGCAACGCAAAGCTCGGTCAAATCAAGAGGACCTTCTCCGCGGAGCGTCTCGATGGCTTCCTTGACCTCGAGGGAGTTTCCGATGGCGTAGCCGAGGGGCTGATCCATGTCGGTGATGAGGGCGCGCATCCGTTTGCCCGCGCGCTTGCCGATCTCCACCATCCACTCTGCCAACTCGCGACTCGCCTCCCGTGTTTTCATAAACGCGCCGCTGCCCGTCTTGACGTCCAGTACGATGCAATCGTCGTCTGCGGCAAGCTTTTTGCCCATGATGCTGGAGACGATGAGGGGGAGACTGTCAACCGTTGCGGTGACGTCGCGCAGGGCGTAGAGAAGCTTGTCGGCGGGGGCAAGGTCGGCACTCTGACCGACGATGGCAATGCCCGTCTTACGCACGATCTCCTTAAAACGTGCAAGCCCCAGCTCGGTCTGAAAGCCCGAAATGGATTCCAGCTTGTCGATCGTGCCCCCCGTATGTCCCAGCCCTCGTCCGCTCATTTTTGCGACCGTGACGCCAAGGGTGGCGACGATGGGGGCGACCACGAGGCTGGTTTTATCCCCCACGCCTCCCGTGGAATGCTTGTCGACACGCAACCCCTCGAGATCCGAGAGATCTATGCGGTCGCCCGAATCGCGAATGGCAAGGGTGAGCGCGCAGGTCTCGTCGAGATTCATGCCGCGATAGTAGATCGCCATGCAAAGGGCGGCCGCCTGATAGTCGGGGATCTCTCCCGCGACGTATCCCTTGACGAACCATTGGATCTCGGCGTCGGAAAGGATTCCGCCGTCCCGCTTTTTTCGGATGATATCGTACATATGCATGGCAAAAACTCCTGTTTCAGTTGAAGTTGTCAGGGGAGAAGGCAAGAGGGAGCAGCTCCTCCAACGTGGTAGCTTGAATGTCGTTGGGCGTGCCCGTCAGGATGCGAAGATCCCCGCGGCAGAACTCTGACAGCACCTGTCGGCAAACGCCGCAGGGGGCGCAGACCTTGGAAAGCTCATTCTCCTTGCCTCTCACGATTGCGATGGCGGAAAATTCACGCACGCCCTCGCTCACCGCTTTGAAAATTGCCACCCTCTCGGCGCAGCAGGTGGGCGAGAACGCCGCGTTTTCGACGTTGCAGCCCGTGTAAACGGTGCCGTCCTTTGAGAGAAGCGCGGCACCTACCAAAAAACGCGAGTAGGGGGCATATGCCTGTTTTCTCGCATCGAGCGCGAGCTGCATCAATTCCTGATCAGTCATGTAGGATCTCCTTTAAGAAGCCGTTTCCGAAAATGCGATCGGTGGGAAGACCAAACCATTCGAGCACCGTCGCGCCGATGTCAGCAAAGGACGGTCTCGTGCCGAGATTCACGCCTTTTTTAAGACGCTCGCCTACGGCAAGCATAGGGGTGTATTCCCGCGAGTGGTCGGTGGAGGGGGTGGCAGGATCACAGCCGTGATCCGCCGTAATGATGAGAAGATCGTCGGGGCGAAGCTTTTCTAAAACGTCTTTCAGCCCTTGGTCAAACTCGGTCATGGCGTTGGCGTAGCCTTCAATATTGTTGCGGTGACCGTAGACCATGTCAAAATCCACGAGATTGACGAAGCACAGTCCCTCAAAGTCGCGATCTATGATCGAAAGCAGACGCTCCATGCCGTCGGCGTTGCAGGAGGTCGGATAGCTTTCGGTAAATCCCTGTCCTGCAAAAATATCAAAGATCTTGCCCACCGAAATGCTGTCATAGCCGTGCTCCTTGAGAATGAGGGGCATCGTGGGTGCGGGGGGCAGGAGAGAATAGTCGTGTCTTTTCGGCGTGCGCGTGAAGGGATGCTCCCCAACAAAGGGGCGCGCGATCACTCTGCCGACGCCGTGCGTGCCCTGCAAAAGCGCGCGGGCGATCTCACAGTAGCGGTAGAGCTCCTTCACGGGGATCACGTCCTCGTGTGCGGCAATCTGAAAGACGCTGTCTGCCGAGGTGTAGACGATCAGCTTGCCCGTTCGCAGGTGCTCCTCGCCGTAGTCGCGAAGGACCTCCGTTCCCGAATAGGGGAGATTGCATAGCACACCCCTTTGGGTGCGACGCTCAAATTCCTCGATGATGTCTTTGGGGAAGCCGTTTGGATAGGTTGGAAGGGGATTTTTGGAATGAATCCCCGCGATCTCCCAATGCCCGATGGTGGTATCCTTGCCCATCGACGCCTCCCGCATCCGCGCATAGCACGCGATGGGGTCAACGCGTGAATCGCCGACGCCGTCAATCGAGAACAGTCCCAGCCGCTCCAGATTCGGGCAGGAGAAGGCGGGATGGGAGCGAATGGAGCGGAGCGTGTTGCTGCCCTCGTCTCCAAAGCTTGCGGCATCGGGCATCTCTCCGATGCCCATGCTGTCAAGCACGATGATAAATGCTCTTTTTTTCATGATGATTTTCGTGTCAGATCAATTGCAGGGCGATCTCGATCATCTGGTTGAAGGAGGTCTGACGCTCCTCTGCCGTGAGCTTTTCCTCGGGATGGAGGAAGGGATCGCTGACGGTGCAGATGCAGAGAGCCTTTTTCCCTGCGCGCGCGGCGTTGCAGTAGAGGGCGGCGGATTCCATTTCTACACCGAGGACGCCCATCTTTGCCCAATCCATATCGTTGTCGGCGTCGCTGTAGAAGGTGTCGGAGGAAAAGATATTTCCGACGCGGAAGTTCACGCCCGCCTTTTCGCATTCGTCTGCCGCGCGGCGCGCCAGATCAAAGTCTGCGATGGGGCAGAAGGTGCCGGGCAGGCGGTACTGGGAGGCGTAATTGCCGTTGGTGCAAGCCCCAAGTGCGATCACGATGTCACGCGCGTGAAGCTCGGGGAGAAAGGCACCGCAGGAGCCGACGCGAATGATAGATTCCACGTCGTAGAAGTTGTAAAGCTCGTAGGAATAAATGCCGATGGAGGGCTGTCCCATACCCGACGCCATGACCGACACGCGCTTGCCCTTGTAGTAGCCGGTATATCCTTGGATGCCGCGCACGTTGTTGACGAGAACTGCGTCCTCCAAAAAGTTTTTTGCGATATATTCAGCGCGGAGAGGATCTCCGGGCATGAGCACTGTTTTTGCAAAATCACCGCGCTCGGCAGAAATGTGAGGTGTTGCCATAGGTGTTGCTTCCTTTCTCCAAAATCAGTAATCGTTCGATTCTTTTCCTTGCATCGCCTTGACCACGCGGCTGGTACCCAGTCTTGAAGCGCCTGCTTCAAGGAAACGCTCGGCGTCCTCAAGTCCCGAGATGCCGCCCGCCGCCTTGACGAGTACGTTTTTGCCGACGTTTGCGCGCATCAAAGACACGTCCTCGATGGTCGCGCCTCCCTTGGAAAAGCCCGTGGAGGTCTTGATATAATCCGCGCCTGCCAGAGTGACCAGCTCGCACATCTTGATCTTTTCCTCCTCGGTGAGCAGACAGGTCTCGATGATGACCTTCAGGAGTTTCTCTCCGCACGCCTCTTTGATCGCGCGGATCTCCTTCAGCACGAGGTCGTACTCCTTGGCGCGAAGACATCCGACGTTGATGACCATATCGATCTCGTCTGCGCCGTTTTGAATGGCGTCCTTCGTCTCAAAGATCTTGACTGCGGTGGAATTGTAGCCGTTTGGAAAGCCGATGACCGTGCAGATCGCCAGACGCTCGCCCACGTACTCCTTTGCCGCCTTCACGTAGCAGGGCGGAATGCAGACCGAGGCAGTCCCGTAGTGTATGCCCTCGTCGCAGATTCTCTTGATGTCCTCCCACGTGGCGGTTTGACCCAGCAGGGTGTGGTCGCATTTGGATAAAATGAATTCGTTCGTCATGAGATGAACCGTCCTTTACCGGATGTTAAAACCGTATCAGGTTCTGATATCCCGTCAGAAGTCCCTCGCGGTAGAGGTGAGAATCGTTTGAGAGCTGAAGCACCTTCGGAATGGAAATTCCATTGTGCGTGTCAAATTCGATTACCGTCATGCCCGTATGTCCCATGTCAAAATGAGAGGTGACGACGGGGTAGGGGATCTGAAGCAGGCAGCTCAAAAACGCCAAGCCGAAGCCCTGATGGGCGAACAGCGCGATCCGCTGGTCGTTTGGCTTGATTGCCTCGTAGATGCCCTCTCCCTCCATGCGGCGGTAGCCAAGCTCGGCGAGGAAGGCGTCGGTCTCGCGCTGAATGCGCTCGATCCCGTGGCGGCAGGTGGAGTCGCGGAATTTTTCATGGGTGTGCCACTCGTTGCCGAGGGCGCGGATCTCAGCCGACGCCAAAAGAGGGCGGTAGAGATCGTTTTGGAAGATCCACTTTTTTTGCTCTCTTGAATCGGGGAGGGTCAGCTCCTTCCACGCGTGTCCCTCGTTGCACCAGTCCAGCTCGGTCATGGGGAGCTTGAGCATCTCGCAGGTGGGCTGCGCCGTCAGCTTTGCGCGGTTGGAGGTGGAGGCGTAGATGCGGTCCAGCCCAAACAGACTCAAGCGGTGCGCGATCGCCTCCGCCTGTCGCGCGCCCAAAGGCGTGAGGGAATCGGGGTTGTAGATGGGGTCTCCGTGTCGAACGTAGAATAATAGCATGATTTGATCCTTCCTTGGTTAATTCCTTGCATTACGATCCAATTTATTATATCACAAAAAAGTCGGTCTCGTCAATCTTTTTCAAAAAAAGTAAAAAAAGAGGCAAATGCAAGGTCGCATTTGCCTCTTTCTCTACGTCTTAGAACAGCTGCATAATCAGCATAACCAGATAGGTCAGCGCACCGCCCGCAACCAAAACGCTGAGTGCGAGTGCCATGATGCGAACGGGAAGACCGTAGCGGCCGAGGTTCGACTGTTTTTTGGAATTGTTTTGCTTCATATTCCTTCTCCTTTAATTCATTGAAACGCCAGAGGCGGGAATTTTGATCTTCTTGAGGCCCTTTGCGCCGTCCGCAAGACCCGAGAGGTCTGCCGTGGCGGAAACGAGGGTCTGACCTGCCTTGAGAGACATGACCTGCACGCCGCCCGAGGTTCTGGTCGCCATGATGGGAATCAGCGAGGATTTGACCACCATGCCGCGTCCTTCGCTGTTGATGAGCAGAAGATCCATGGGGGCTTTCTCGTAGAATGCCGCCACCACGGGGGACTTGGTGGAGAACGCCGAGGTGATCCTGCGGCGGTTGCCCGTGACGGTGTAGTTGGCGATGGAAATCCGCACACCCTTGCCGTTTGCAAAGAGCAGAACCAGATTTTCCTTTTCGGGATAGCTGTTCTGAACGTTCATCAGAATGGGCTTTTCGTCGGGATCCATCTTCAGCTTGACGGGCAGATAATCGCCAAGCGCCGACGCCTTGGTGGTGTCAAAATCGTTTGCCTTAGCGCGGTAGAGCTGGGCGTGGTCGGTCAGGAAGATGAGATCGTCGCGGTTTTCACCGTCAATGAGGTTGAGGATCTCGTCTCCGTCCTTGCACTTCTGCTCGTCGTTGCCCTGAAGGGAACGGAAGGTGATCTTCTTGAAGTATCCCTCGCGCGTGAGCACGAATCTCGCGTTATAGTTCTCGGTCTCCTCCTCGATGGGCGCGCTGGTGTCGCTCCAGCTCGTCAGGATCTGCGAGCGTCTGGGTTGACCGTATTTCTTCTTGATCTCGGTGAGCTGCTGAATGATCAGAGCCTTCTGCTTGAGCTCGTCCGCAAGGATCTCCTCCATCTCGGCGATCTCCTTTTGCAGTCCCTCGATGTCCGCGATGCGGTTGAGGATGTACTCGCGGTTGAGGTTTCGCAGCTTGATGTCCGCAATGTAGTTTGCCTGTACCTCGTCGATATCAAAGCCCTTCATCAAATTGGGAATGACGTCCTCGTCCTTCTCGGTCTTGCGGATGATGCGGATCGCCTTGTCGATGTCAAGCAGGATCTTTCCAAGCGCGAGGAGCAGGTGAAGCTTGTCCTTCTTCTTTTGCAGATCGTACTCCAGCTCGCGGCGCAAACAGGTCAGTCTGAAGCGGATCCACTCGGAGAGGATCTCCAGAATTCCCATCGTGCGGGGAGAGGAATCAATGAGCACGTTAAAGTTGCACTTGAAGGAGTCCTCAAGGGGGGTCATCTTGAAGAGCTTGTTCATGAGCTTGTCGGGATCCACGCCCTTTCGGACATCCAGCGTCAGCTTGAATCCGTTGAGGTCGATCTCGTCTCGGAAGTCCACGATCTCCTTGAGCTTGCCCTCCTTGTAGAGCGCGGTCAGCTTGGCAAGGATGAGCTCAATCGTGGTGGAGTAGGGGATCTGAATGATCTCGATGCAGCCCGACGCCTTATCGTAAACGTATCTGGCGCGCATTCTCACCGAGCCCTGTCCCGTCTCGTAGATCTGTCTGATCTGCTCCTCGTCGTACAGGATCGCGCCGCCGCCCGAGAAGTCGGGGGCTTTGATCAGCTCCATCATCTTTTCCACCGAAAGATTCGGCTTGCGGAGCAGGGCAATCGTACCGTCACAGACCTCCGCGAGGTTGAAGGAGCAGATGTTGGATGCCATACCCACGGCAATTCCCATATTGGGCATAACCAGAATGTTGGGGAAGGTGGTGGGGAGGAGCACGGGCTCCTTCATCGTCGCATCGTAGTTGTCCACCATATCAACGGCGTTCTTGTCGATTCCCGAGAAGAGCTCGGCGCAGATGGGGTCGAGCTTGCACTCGGTATAACGCGCCGCGGCGTATTTCATCTCGGAGGAATATTGCTTACCGAAGGATCCCTTGGAATCCACCAAGGGGTGCAAAAGGGTCGCGTTTCCTCGGGTCAGACGAACCATCGTCTCATAAATGGACGCGTCGCCGTGCGGGTTGAGACGCATAGTCTGTCCTACGATATTCGCGCTCTTGGTCCGCGCACCTGTGAGAAGCCCCATCTTGTACATGGTGTAGAGCAGCTTTCGGTGCGAGGGCTTGAGGCCGTCGATCTCGGGAATGGCGCGGGATACGATGACGCTCATAACGTAGGGCATATAGTTCTTCTCGATGGTTTCGGTGATCGGTTGATAGAGAATGGGGGCGTAGTTGATGACCTTTTCCTCTTTTTTCTTTTTCGCCATGTCGAATGGTGATCCTTTCTTGCTAACTTACACGTATTTGACCGTATGCGCCGCCGCGCGGATCATACGGTTGTAGAGCGCGAGCCCAAGCCCCTCCATGGGAGGCAGGTGCGCGTAGATGATCTCGGCAGACGTGTTGTCCGCCAGACGCAGGGCGTGAAACAGGCGCTTTGCCTGTGTTTCAAGATCCGTTTTTTTGCCAACGGGGATGAGATTTTCGGGGGAAAGTGAGGCGCACTCCTCATCGTAGCAGAGGATCGCGCAAGAGACGCGTGCCTGCTCTGATTGCAGAAATTCCAGAACGCGCCCGTCCGATCCGCTCAGGAGTACCAAGGGGGCGGTCGGCGCGTAATGGCGGTATTTCATACCGGGGGAGAGGGGATGCTCGTTTTCGGCAAGCTGATGCGTGACCGCATCCGCCACCGTGACCTTCTCGCAGATCATGCAGAGGGCGTCATAGGTGATGCCGCCCGGACGGAGCAAAACGATTCCGTCATCCTCGATTTTGACGATGGTGGATTCCAGTCCGATCTCGCAGTCACCGCCGTCCAGAATCATATCCACGCGACCGTCAAGGTCGAGCGCGACGTCCTCGGCGCAGGTGGGAGAGGGCTTGCCCGAAAGATTGGCAGAGGGAGCCGCTACGGGGATGCCCGCAAGCTCGATCAGCCGATGCGCCACGGGGTGGGCAGGGCAGCGAACCGCCACCGAATCCAGTCCACCCGTGACCGAGGAGGGAACGTTTTCTCTCTTCGGCAGGATCACCGTCAGAGGTCCCGGCATAAACGCCGCCGCCAATTTGTAGTACAGGGAATTGGTGTATGCGTATTTTTCGGCGTCCTCGGGAGAAGCAACGTGAATGATGAGGGGGTTGTCCGAGGGACGTCCCTTTGCTGCATAGATGCTCTTGGCGGCGTCCGCATTCAGTCCGTTGCCCCCCAAGCCGTAGACGGTTTCGGTGGGAAACACGACCAGTCCGCCCGCCAAAAGGATGTCCGCCGCCAGACGGAGCTCCTCCTCTCGCGCGCCGACGTCATCAATCGTGATGTGTTTGGTGTTCTTGGATGTCATATTGAATCCTTTTTTTCGTATGTTTTAGCTGTTTTCCGCCCGATCCTGCTTGATCCTCTCGGCGGTTTCTGCCGTTGCCAAGGCGTTGATCATCTCCTCAATGTTTCCGTTGAGGAAGGAGTCCAGAGAGTAAAGCGTCAGTCCGATGCGATGGTCGGACACACGGTTTTCGCGATAGTTATAGGTGCGGATGCGCTCGCTACGGTCTCCCGTTCCCACCTGCTGGCGGCGGTTGGAGGCGATCTCCTCGTTCTGCGCCTGCAGGGTGCGGTTGTAGAGAATGGTGCGGAGCATCTTGAGCGCCTTGTCCTTGTTCTTGAACTGGCTTCTCTCCTCCTGACATTCCACCACGATCCCCGTCGGGAGATGGGTCAGGCGCACGGCAGACTCGGTCTTGTTGATGTGCTGACCGCCCGCGCCGCTGGATTTGCAGGATTCGTAAACCAGATCGGAGGGATTGATCTCCACCTCCACGTCCTCCGCCTCGGGAAGGACCGCGACGGTCGCGGTAGAGGTTTGGATGCGTCCCTGCGACTCGGTCAGGGGAACTCTTTGCACGCGGTGCACGCCGCTCTCGTAACGAAAACGGGAGTAAGCTCCCTCGCCCTCCACGCGGAAGACTACCTCACGGTAGCCTCCAAGCTCGGTGGGTGTCTCGCTCATCAGGGCGCATCGGAAGCCCGCGTTCGCGGCGTACATATTGTACATTCGGTAGAGGACTGCGGCAAAGAGCGCGGCTTCCTCGCCGCCCGCTCCCGCGCGGATCTCCACCAAAACGTTTTTTTCATCGTTCGGATCCTTTGGAAGAAGCAGAACCGTCAATTCCTTTTCAAGTCTTTCGAAATCTGCCTTCGCCTCGCGAAGCTCCTCCGATGCAAGCTCGCGGAGCTCGGTGTCGGAGGTGTCGGATAGGATCTGCAATGCCTCCTCCTCACGCTTTTCCGCATCCACGCAGGCGCGATAGGCGGTGATGAGAGGGGTCATGGATTTGTATTCCTTCATGATCGCCGTGAACCGTTGAGGATCTGCGGCGACGTCGGGGGCGGAGAGGGAAGCCTCCAGATTCAGATACTTCTCCTCTGCCTCCCGCAATCGGTTCAGCATTTGAATTGCCATGAAAAAATCAGAAGTTGTAGAATGCGCGGAATGCGCGGTATGCCTCGTAGAGGTCTACCTTGGAGATCACCTCGTAGGGTGCGTGCATGGAGAGCACGCCAACGCCGAGGTCGATGGTGTCGATGTTGTGGTTTGCCATGTATTTTGCGATGGTTCCGCCGCCTCCTGCGTCGATCTTACCAAGCTCGCAGGTCTGCCAGACCACGCCCGCCTCGTTGAGCACGCGGCGAACCCATGCAACCAGCTCGGCAGATGCGTCGGACGTGCCGCCCTTTCCGCCCGATCCCGTGAATTTGCACATTGCAACGCCGCAGTTGAGCAGAGCGGAGTTACGCTTCTCGTAAACGTCTGCAAACGCAGGGTCAAAGGTCGCGGAAACGTCGCTGGAGAGGCACTTGGAGTTGGCGCGGACGGCCGCCTCGTTGCCGCCGAGTGCGCGGGTGATCTCGCCGACGAGATCCATAAAGAGGTTGGACTGCATACCCGTCACGCCGTCGCTGCCCGTCTCCTCCTTGTCCACCAGAATGCACATGGTGGTGTGGAGAGATTCGTCGGCGTCGATCATTGCGGTGATGGAGGGGTAAGCGCAAACACGGTCGTCGTGACCGTAAGCGCAGATCATGGATCGGTCAAAGCCCACGTCACGCGCCTTTCCTGCGGGAACGATGGAAAGCTCTGCAGACTGCAGATCCTCCTCGGTGATGCCGTAGGTCTCATAGAGATACTGCAGAACGCCAAGCTTGACGGCTTCCTTTTCCTCTCCCTCAACGGGGCGGCTGCCGACGAGCACGTTCAGCTTCTCACCCTGGAATGCCTGACTGAGGGGCTTGGAAGCCTCTGCTCTTGCCAGGTGGGGGAGGAGGTCGGTGATATACATCACGGGATCGTCATCCTTCTCACCGACGGTGATGTTAACGATCTCGCCGTCCTGCTTAACCACGACGCCGTGAAGGGCAAGGGGGATCGCGAGCCACTGATATTTGCGGATTCCGCCGTAGTAGTGGGTCTTGAAATAGCAGATGTCTGCCTCCTCGTAGACGGGAACCTGCTTGAGGTCAAGTCTGGGGGAGTCGATATGCGCGCCGGTGATGCGGATTCCGTTGTTGATGTGCTCGGTTCCGATCTTGAACATGAAAATGTTCTTTCCGCGGTTGTTGTAGTAGAACTTGTCTCCTGCCTTCATGGGCATACCGAAGGAATATTCGCGGTAGCCTGCCGCCTTGGCGAGCTTAACGCACTCATCGGTCGCCTCTCTCTCGGTCTTTGCCGCGTCGAGGAAGGCGGTATATCCCTTGGCGTAGGCATAGGCTGCGTCTGCAACCTCCTTGCCTGCCTTTTCAAATACGGTTTGCTTCTTGTAGCAAACGAAATTCTTCTGCTCTGACATTGCTTGTGTCTCCTTTATCGTTGATGTTTTTTGAATCAAAAGTATAGCTTGGTGTACATCTCAACCTGCTTTTTGACGCGCGAGACGAATTTCTCGGTGTCTCGGTCGGGAATGTTTTTCAGACGCCCCTGATCGTCAAGGTAGGTCTGATCGGTCAGCCAGCCGTCCACGGTATCCTCTCCTGCGCGCCATGCGGCGTAGGCGATATCCCAGACGCCGTAGGTCTGATAGAGATGCGCGAGATACGCCGTCCCCACGCGGAGATTGGTTTTGGGATCGTACAGGATCCCCGCGTCGGGGGAGGGCTCGTGGAGGATCTCGGAGGAGATTGTCTCCAGTCTCTCGGGGGAGATCTGCATCAGTCCGATCCTGCCGTCCTCCGACAGGGCGTTGCTGACGAACTTGCTCTCACAGTTGACAAGGGCGAGAATGATGGAGGCGGGAACGCCGAATTCCTCTGCCTGTTGCTCGATCAATTCGCCGTATCGCTCGGGAATGGGGTGTCGGTGACGCTCGATTGCGGTCGCGACTCCATCGTAGCCAAATCCAAACCCGATAGAGAGAAGGATCGCCAAGCCGAGGATCAGAAGTCTTTTTGAGGTGAGCCTCATTTGGGGAGCACCCCCGTTTCCTCCAGAATCTGCCGAACCTTCGGGATCAGTGTCTCCGCGCCCAGGTTATTTTCAATGACGTAGTCGGAATGCGTTCTGAAAAAGAGGTCGGGCTTCTGCGCGCGCATCCGCTTGATGGCGGCTTCCTCCGAAATGCCGTCCCGCTCCAGAATGCGGTGCAGTCGGACGCTCTCCTCTGCCAGTACCGATACCACGATGTTGCACTCCTTATCGGCTCCGCTCTCAAATAGCTGAGGCGCGTCGAAGATCGCGGCAGGTACGCCGTCCTCTCTCATTTTCTTGAGCTGTCGGCGAACGTCCCGCATCACGTGGCTGTGAGTGATGTGGTTGAGCATTTCAAGCTCCGCGGGATCGTTGAACACGATCTCGGCAAGGACGGGACGGTTGAGCGTTCCGTCGGGGGAGAGGATCTCCCTGCCAAAGCACTCGGTCAGGTCGGACAGACACTCGGACGGAGGAGTGAGCAGGGTATGATAGATCGCATCGGCGTTCAGAACAGGCAGGCCAAAGGAGGAAAAGAGCTGACTTACCGTGCTTTTTCCAGATCCGCTCGGGCCTGTGAGTCCAATGAGAAGCATGTCAGTTCACCTCCGTGTCAATTTGCCGCCTTCGGCTTTTGGATTTAAGAAACAATATATCACTTTATTATATCCCATTTTTTCGGATTTTTCAAGTGGGTTTTCGTTTTTTTTCGTGGGAATCGCGTGGTAAATTCACAAAAATCGGCAGATTTATATTGCAATTTCACAAAAAACAGAGTATAATAATAACAGATACAAAAAATGCTCTCGGGGGATGCCGAATGGATCGACTGCAAACGCTTCTCAAACAACGGAATATCCTCTTTGTGGGAGACTGCCCGATCGCAAGGTACAGCACCTTTCGCATCGGTGGAACCACGCGGCTTGCTGTCTTTCCCAAGAGCCGTGAGCAGCTCGCCGAGACGCTTTTGTGCGTCGGGGAGACGGGTGCGCGGTATGCGGTGGTCGGAAGGGGGAGTAACCTGCTCTTCCCCGACGAATTTGACGGTGTATTGATCTTCACCACCTCGGCAAATGACGTTGCCGAGGAGGGAACTTGTCTGGAGGCATCGGCAGGCGCATCTCTTTCGGCGATCGCCGCTCGGGCGCGCAATCTTTCTCTTGGCGGTATGGAGTTTGCCGCAGGGATTCCGGGGACACTGGGGGGCGCGGTCTGTATGAATGCGGGAGCGTTCCGCTCCTGTATGGCGCAGGTGGTGCGCTGGGTGGACTGCTGGAACATGGACACCATGCGTGTCGAACGCTTTGATGTGGGGCAGCATGGATTTGATTACCGCAGGTCGATGTACGGCTCATCAAAAAATCTGACCGTGCTTGCGGCGGGGCTTGCGCTTTTTCCGCGCGAGCAAGCCGAGATTGACACATTGATGGAGGATTACCGCCGACGCCGTAAGTCGTCGCAGCCCTTGGAATATCCCAATGCGGGGAGCATTTTCAAAAACCCCGAGGGAGACGCCGCAGGCAGGCTGATCGAGGCTTGCGGACTGAAGGGAATGCGCGTGGGCGGCGCATGCGTTTCCGAAAAGCACGCGAATTTCATCGTCAATATCGGAGACGCGTGTCGACGGGACGTGCTGGAGCTGATCGCTCTGATCCGCGCACGGGTATCAGAGCAGACGGGCGTTGAGTTGGTCTGCGAATTACAGGATCTTGAAAGCATCGTGCGGACACGATGATGGGAATAGAACGAAGGATGGGAGAAAAAACATGAAGGTAGAACTGATCAATTACACGAAAAATCCCGTAGAGGCGATCGAGACGGCGGCAAGCACCTGCTACGACAGCCAGACGACCGCTGACGGACGAATCATGCGCCATTGCTACAAAAGCGGACATCACGCCGTTTTGGAGTTCTGCGATTTTTCTTTTCGCATCTCGGGCGTGAGCCGCGCGCTCACGCATCAGCTGGTTCGCCACCGTATGGCGAGCTACGCGCAGAGAAGCCAGAGATACTGCGTGGAGGACGGATTTGAGTTCGTGACCCCCTCCAGCGTCTCCAAGAACGCAGACGCCAAGGAAATTTATGAAAACACGGTGGAGACCATCAAGCGCGCGTACGCCGATCTGATTGCGATGGGTGTGGCGGCAGAGGACGCGAGAATGCTGCTTCCCAACGCCTGCTGTACCGAGATCTGCGTGAAGATGAATCTGCGCGAATTGATCCACTTCTGCAACGAGCGTCTTTGCGCTTGCGCGCAGTGGGAGATCCGCGCTATGGCGAGAGAGATGGTCAAGGCGGTCGTGGAGGTCGCGCCCGAGCTGAAGGCGTTCCTCGTTCCCAAGTGCGAGGCGCACGCGCCCTACAGCTTCTGCACCGAGAGCAAATCCAGAAGCTGCGGCAGACATCCCCTGATCTCTGAGATCTTTCCGAAAGAGGAGAAATAAGGTGCGCTCCGATCAGAGACGCTCTTACGCCGATTCGGTTCGCGAGGAGCTTCTTTCGCTTGAGGTTAAGAACCCCTGCTGTAAAAAAGCACTTGTCGGCGGACTGATGCTTACGGCAGAGCTGGGGGACAAGCGCATCTCGGTGGTCTCTAAGAGCGAGGCGGTTGCAGACTATACGGCAGAGGAGATCCGCCGCCGATTCGGAAAGGAGCCCGAGCGGCTCAACGCATCGGCGCACGGACACGTCAAGTGGATCCTGTCCTTTTTCTCCCCTGCGGCGCGAAAGCTTCTTGCCGAGATGGATTCAACCGATGAGGGGGCTTGGAGCGTTGGCACCTGCGAGGGCTGCCGTTCTGCGTTTTTGCGAGGGGCGTTTCTCGCGTGCGGAACCTTGAATGACCCCGAAAAATCCACCCATCTGGAATTTTTGCTCCCCGACGGGCGTCGGTCGGAGTGCCTCAAGACGTTTTTGAGCGACTGTGGGTATATTCCCGGCGTTGCGAAGCGTCCTTCGGGTGTCGGTCTGTATTTCAAGGACGGCGCCTCGGTAGAGGACCTGCTGGCGATCATGGGCGCGGGCGGAATGTCTATGGAAATGATGAATCTCCGCATCGAGCGAGAGATCCGCAATCAGGAAAACAGAGCCACCAACTGTGTGACAAAGAATATCGAGAAGAGCGTCGCGGCGTGTGCAAAACAGATGGATGCGATCGAGAAATTGACGGTCACGGGTATGCTGGCGCAGCTGCCCGATTCCATTCGTCTGACCGCGAGGCTTCGCGCCGAGAACCCCGACGCAAGTCTGGAGGAATTGCGTCTATTGCACGAGCCCCCCATTACCAAATCGGGGCTCAATCACCGCCTGCAAAAAATTTTGAGCGAGGCGGACAAGCTTTGATTTTTTAACAATCACCATCAAGAGAGAAAGGAGTTGGGAGCATGGGTGAATTTGTGCATCTGCATCTGCACAGTGAATACAGTCTTCTCGACGGGGCGTGTCGGATCTCCGAGATTCCGAGACGCGACAAGGAGTGCGGTCAGGATGCGGTCGCCATCACCGATCACGGCGTCATGTACGGTGCCGTGGCGTTTTATCAGGCGTGCGTCCGCGAGGGCGTCAAGCCTATCATCGGATGCGAGGTCTACGTTTCTCACGGCTCCCGATTTGAAAAAAGCGCGGGCTCGGACGGATACGCCGATCACCTCGTGCTTCTTTGCGAGAACGAGACGGGATACCACAATCTCTGTGAGATGGTCTCCCGCGGTTTTACCGAGGGATTTTACAACAAGCCCCGCGTGGACGATGAGCTTCTGCGGAAGCATTCGGAGGGGTTGATCGCCCTGTCTGCCTGCCTTGGCGGCAGGATCCCAAAGCTGCTCGCGCGCGGCGATTTCGAGGGCGCGAAGTCGGCGGCGATGCACTATGCCGAGCTGTTCGGCAAGGATCGCTTTTACATTGAGCTTCAAAATCACGACCTGCCCGAGCAAAAGACCATGCTTCCTATGCTGGTGAATCTGGCGGGGGAGTGCGGACTTCCCATGGTTGCCACCAACGACTGCCACTATCTGCGTCGACGTGATGCGCAGACGCAGGCGGTTCTGATGTGCATCCAGACCAACACGACGGTGGACGCGGGACGCCCTATGGCGTTTGCTACCGACGAGTTCTATCTCAAGGACAGCAACGAGATGTCCATGATCTTCCGCGCCTACCCCGAGGCGATCGCAAATACCGTGAAGATCGCTGACCGTTGCGAGCTTCACTTTGATTTTGAAAAGACCTATCTCCCCAAGTTCCCCTGTCCGACGGGGGAGAGCGCGCCCGACCATCTTCGCCGTCTGGCAGAGAGAGGGTTTGACGCGCGCGTGGCGGCGGGAAGGATCACGTTTGACCGTCATATCAAAGAAGACTACGCCGAGCGTATGGACTACGAGCTTTCGGTCATCGTCAAGATGGGATACGAGGACTACTTCCTCATCGTGCAGGATTACGTCAATTTTGCGCGGTCCAAGGACATTCCCGTAGGCCCCGGCAGAGGATCGGGCGCGGGAAGCCTTGTGGCGTTCTGCCTTGGCATCACCGACGTCGATCCCCTTGCATTTGACCTTCTGTTTGAGCGATTCCTCAACCCCGAGCGCGTCAGTATGCCCGATATTGATATGGACTTCTGCTACAACCGACGGGACGAGGTCATTGAATACGTGTGCCAGAAATACGGCAAGGATCACGTCTCGCAGATCATTACCTTCGGAACGCTGGCGGCAAGAGCCTCCATTCGCGACGTTGGTCGTGCTCTTGGAATGCCGTATTCCGAGGTGGACGTGGTTGCAAGAGCCGTTCCGCAGGAGCTTAACATCACCATTTCCTCAGCACTTAAGATGCCCGACCTGAAGCGGCTTTACGAGGATTCCGAGCAGGTTCGCACCCTCGTGGATACCGCCATGGCATTGGAGGGGATGCCGAGGAACGTCTCCATCCATGCGGCGGGCGTGGTCATCACCGACCGCCCCGTGTCCGACTACGTTCCGCTTGCGACCAGTAACGGAACGGTCGTGACACAGTTCGATATGGACACCGTTGCGGCGTTGGGACTTTTGAAATTTGACTTTTTGGCTCTGCGCTATCTCACCATTCTGCACGACGCAGAGATGCAGATTCGCGAAGGTGAGCCTGATTTTCGACTGGAAAAGGTTCCGTTTGACGATCGCGGCGCGTTTTCGCTGATCTCCTCGGGCAAGACCGCAGGACTGTTCCAGCTCGAGTCGGGAGGCATGCGGCAGATGCTCATGTCACTCGCTCCCGAGAAAATTGACGATATCATCGCCGCCATCGCGCTCTACCGCCCGGGACCGATGGATTCCATTCCGAAATTCGTGGAATGCCGCCATCACCCCGAGAAGGTGACCTACTCGACACCTCAGCTCGAGCCCATTCTGCGCTCTACCTACGGCTGCGTGGTGTATCAGGAGCAGGTCATGCAGATCTTCCGCGAGATCGGCGGATATACCTTTGGGCACGCCGACATCGTGCGCCGCGCCATGTCCAAGAAAAAGGCGTCGGTGCTTCTTGCCGAGCGCGAGACCTTCGTGACCGGTGCCGAGGAGCGCGGCGTGGACCGCGCGGTGGCAGAGCAGCTTTTCTCGGATATGGAGAGCTTTGCAAATTACGCCTTCAACAAATCCCACGCGGCGGCGTACGCTGTGATCTCCTATCGTACGGCGTACCTCAAGCAGCATTATCCGAGGGAATATTTCTCGGCGCTGCTCACCAGCGTCCTTGGAAATCAAGGAAAGGTCGCCGAATATATTTCGGAATGCTCGTCCAGAGGTATCTGTGTTCTGCCCCCCGATGTCAATGAAAGTAAGATGTATTTTTCGGTGAGCGGAAAGGACATTCGATTCGGACTTCTCGCCATACGCAACGTTGGAAGACAGTTCCTCTCGCAGATTATGAGCGAGCGGACGCGCGCGCCCTTTGCCTCCTTTGAGGATTTTATCAACCGCATGGGTGGGGGAGAACTCAACCGACGCATGGTAGAGTCGCTCATCAAGGCAGGCGCGTTTGATCGACTTGGCGTTTACCGCAGTCGGCTTCTCGCGGTTTACGAGAGGCTGATCGATCAGGCGGCAGAGAAGGGAAGAAACAATCTGGCAGGACAGCTGGATATGTTCTCCATGCCCGAGCTTGGGGGAGGCGTGGAGCAGTCGTATATCTCCTATCCCGAAATCCCCGAGCTGACGGCGAGGGAGAAGCTGATGATGGAGCGCGAGGCGACGGGAATGTTCTTCTCGGGTCAGCTCCTTGACAGCTTTACCCGACATCTCGGAACGGTCTCGACCACCCCCATCGCAGAATTTGTGGGAGAGGAGTCCGATCCTGCCGATCGAGCACCCGCCACGGTTGCAGGCATGATCACCGCCGTGACACCAAAAACCACCAAAAACGGAGAACGTATGGCGTTTTTCCGTCTGGAGGATCAGACTGGGGAGATCGAGTGCGTGGTGTTTGCCAAGAAATTTGAGCAATTGGCGCATCTGATCCGCTCCGATCTTGCCGTATGTGTGACGGGAAATCTTTCGGTGCGTGAGGAGGAAAAGGCGAAGATTCTTGTCAACAATATGACCGAGCTGGTCGAAAATTCCGCCTTTGATGAGTCGAAGGTGGAGCCCGTGAAGCCTGTAGCCGCACCAAAACCTCAGCCGACGCAAAAGCCCAAGCGACTGTTTTTGCGCCTGCCCGATCGGGAGGGCGTGCTTTGGCAGAAGGCGAGAAATCTCGTCGAGATCTTTGAGGGAGAATTTCCCGTGGCGTTTTACGATGCGCGGGAGAAGCAGTACGACTTTGAGATTCCCTCCATTTCGCTGAGTGATTATCTTCTCTCCGAGCTTCGTGCGATGCTGGGCGAGGAGAACGTGATTCTGAAATGATTCCAAAGGAGACCGATTGAGAACAAGCGGTCTCCTGTTTTGTTTTTAGCCCTTTCCTTTGTCCCATTTTCTTTCATTCCGAAAAAAAGGTTGACTTTGCTTATATAATATGGTAAAATAATCTTAGCCCAGACAAATACTTCAGTTGGAAAGGACATGGTATTATGATTGGATTGATTGCAATTTTACTCCCCGTGTTGATGTTGCTCGTCATGTTTGTGTGGGGATTGGTTATCGGACTGAAACGGACGAGAGTTCGCTTCATTTGCGTTGCCCTCTCATTTGTAGGTTCTTTGATTCTGGCGCTTTGGGTCAAGAACGTTGAGTCGGGAGCGGTGTTGGACTTTTTGACCTCCAAGGCAGGGGGCAACGAGTTTTTGTCTGCCGTTCTTGGCGAGGAAGGCTTGCGTGATGCGTTGCTCCATTGCGGCGGCGCAATCGCCGCGCCTTGGGTGTTCCTCGGCACGTTCGTTCTCCTTTGCTCGGTTTCCGCAGTTGTCTGCAGTATTCTTTTCTTCGTATTCCGCATGGGAAAGAAGAATGAATCGGACGTTGACGATATCGACCTTTACGAATCGGGTTTTATCGATTTGTTTGGCGGTTACAGACTGTACGGCGAGATCAGCCTGTTTAGTGACTTCGGTGAGCAAGCGTTCAAAAACGGCGGCTTCATCCGCGTTGGCGTCTATGCCTTGGTGCAGACCATGCTTACCCTCTTCGTGATCCTCACGCCTGTGGTGAGCACGATCGATTTTGTTCCCGTGGTGATTGATTCCGCTTGTGAAATCGGCATCGTAGACAAGGCAGACGGCGGAGACGGCCTCATCACGCAGGATAAGCTCCTTGGGACTGTGGATGAGATCAACGAGACACTCCTTGTGAAGGCGTACCGCAAACTGGGTGGAGATGCGCTTTGCCATGCGATGGAAACCTTTGAGGTCGCAGGGGATGAGTACCATTTGCACGACGAGGTTGGCGTCATTGCCGATTTTGTAATGAACATTATGAAGCTGTACGGCAAACAGATTGAGGATTATACCGAGGCAGAGATTGAGATCCTGCGTGCGATCGATGAAGATATGCACGATTCGGCATTGCTCCCGACTGTTGCGGGAGATTTGATCTATCTCGTTACCGAAGGTTGGTTGGATCCGTCCGGTTCCCGCGTGGTCTTCGGCATGGAAAAGCCCAGCTTTGAAAAGGACACCACGTCCATGGTTGCCGAGCCGTTCGATCACATTCTGGAGGCGTTCCACAAGGATGCGCACGATCTGGAGAAGCTGCGCGCAGACTTTGACACGATGGAGCGTACGATGGAGATCCTGATCCATAACGGTGTCATTGGAAGTATGAACGCAGAAAATACCAACACCATGGTTGAACTGCTCACCCATGGAAATACGATCGATCTGCTCTTGGCAGAGTTTGATAAGAATGACAGCTTTGAGCCTCTGTCAGACGATATTACCAAGATCGGTATGCGCGCGATGGGATCGACTCTGAAGATTCCCTCGGGAGCGGGCGAAAATTACGGTCAGTTTACGGGAGATCTGGCAAACAAGCTTAACGCTATGAATGGCGAGGGACTGACGGCTGAGGAGCAGAAGGTACAGCTCACCGCGACGATTCGTGAGAGCTACGCGCAGCAGGCAGGCAAGGAGCTGGAGATGAGCGACGAGGTCGTCGGACTGTACGCAGACGTTCTGATTGAGGAATTTGAAGGAAAAGAAGACGTCACGGACGAGGATCTGCAGAAGTTCTTTGATTCCTATGCCGGAATCCAGAGCGACGACGCTCAGAGTGAAGCCGTCGCATAAACGAAAACAATAAAAAACAACCGTTTTTCCGTCATACAGACGGGAAAACGGTTGTTTTGCTTTTGTATTGAACTTGAGTACGTTAGTTGCCCAGTGCCTTTTCAATGGCGGTAACGAGTTCTTCGTTTTCAAGACTGCCGGCAAAGATATCTGTGATCACGCCGTCAGCGTTGATGACAATGGTGGTTGGGTAGGCATCCATACTGAACAGGGTGGAGAAAACCGCGCCCGTATCCCAACCGATGGTCATCGATCCGTCATTCCACTCGGGGTGTCCGGATGCGTTGGAGATAAAGTCTATGGGGTCTACGTTTGCTTGGTCAATGTGGATCGCCGCAATGCTGACTTGATCCTTGTAATCGTTTGCAGCCTGATAGAAATAGGGCAATTCCTTAAGGCAAGGTCCGCAGGTGGTGTACCAGAAGTTGAGGACCACAACGCGCCCCTGCGCGTTCAGTTCCTGCACGTCAAGTGTCGCATCCGAACCTGCGACGTCAACAGAAATAGAGGGGAAGGTCTTTCCGACCGAGGTGCCAACGGAGGGCTTGTTTGTCGTTTGCTCCTCTGTGGGAGGAAGGGGATCCTTCACATCCTTGTCAAATACGTTGTAATAGAGAAGCGTTCCGCAAAGCACAATTGCCATGAGCGCGGCAACCGTTGCCTTGACGATGGTGTGACGGCGTGTGTGCTTTCTTTGCGCGATGGTGGGATCTTCGCCCTCTGCGTTACTCGGTGTGTCGATCTCGTTCTTGGGGAGCAGGATCTTGGAGCCCTTCCATTGAATGGCATCGGTGGGGCAGGCAGACATACATTCGCCGCATTGGATACATTCGGTGTCTCCCACGCGCTTGATATCCATCTTGCATTTTCCAACGCACAGTCCGCAGTCGGTGCAGCTTGCGTGGTCAACCTTGACGCCAACCAGCGAGATCCTGTTAAACAGTCCGTAAAGCGCGCCGAGCGGGCATAGAAAACGGCAGAAAAAGCGGAACATAAACACGCTTGCGACCAGAATGGACACCATCAAAAGGAATTTCCATGTGAACAGGGGCCCGAGCATACGGAGATAACTCTCGTTGACACGGTTGGAGAGCAGCCCCATTGCGCCCTCAAGCGTTCCCGCAGGACAGATGTATTTGCAGAATCCCGGCAGCGGGAAGTTCCTGAACGCGTAGGCGATGGGAAGGAGGATCACGAAAAAGACCAAAATCACGTATTTGAAGTAGGACAACACGCGCGTGAACTTGTTCTTTTTGAGCTTGGGGGTGGGAATCTTATGCAGGAGCTCCTGAATGAGTCCGAAGGGGCACAGAAATCCGCAGATCCAACGTCCGAACAGAAGTCCGTACAGCAGGATAATGGAAAACATATAGTACGGAGCGGTCTTTCCGCTGGAGGCAAGGGAGTTTTGAAGCGCGCCGAGCGGGCAGGCTCCCGATGCACCGGGGCAGGAGTAGCAGTTGAGCCCCGGGGTACAGATGTTTTTGACGGGACCCTTATAGATCTTTCCCGTCGCAAAGCCCTTGAGGTTTGCATTGAAAAGAAGCGCGGCGTAAAGCTGAATCAGTCTTCTTTTAGTAGGGATACGGTTTTTGAACCATTGAATAATCTTTTTCATGCTTCCTCCTTTAACCAAGACCAATGCACTCGGTACAAATGTTGATGGCCTTTGAGAGAACGTCCGCCATGCCGCCGTTGAGGATGCCCGCAACCATAAAAACGATGGCGATCGCGGCGATCGCGATGCGGACGGCGGTGACAACGCGGTTGTCCTGCTTGGATTCCTTTGCCGCAGGGGTAACCAGGCTGTCGCGCGTTTCGATCATGGCAGTCTTGGCAAGGGAGATCTGACGCTCAATGCTTGCATTTTCGAGGAAGGAGGACGCCAGAGCGATTCCCATGGACGCAAAGGTGCAGGGAAGGATCCAAGCGCACGCCAACACCACACTTTGGTCATAGTCAGCGCCAAAGTGTCTGAAATCAAGCGCATATACAAGCGCGGGAATTGCGACTGCAATGCAGAGCAGGATGGTGGCAATGCGAAGATACTTGCAGGATTTCTTTTCCGCATCCATCTTTGCGCGCAGCTCCGCGCTCACGGCGTCGGGGTTCAGTCTTTCAAGCAAGCGGGCAAGCGTGTCCTTTTTGTCCTTCAGCGCAAGCGGCTTCTTCTTTTCCTCGGGCAGAATCAACGCGAGAACAGCACCCACGAGAAGGGCTCCCACCGTGATCCAAACGAAGACGGAAATTTTGGAAAACGCCGCGGAAATATTTTCAGGGGTGAAGGGACGCGCCCCGATCTGATAAACGCGCACGCACGAAACCATGAGCAGAATTCCGGTCACGATCAGCATGACCGACAGCGCGATGCCGTATATCAGACGGATCTTTTTCTTTGTCGAATCGGACATTTTTCGGTTCCTTTCTTCTTTTACAAGTCATACAAATTATATTATAATATAAAATCGGGAAAAAATCAAGTAAATTTTATCATTCTCGTCAAAAAAAGCTCCCAACGGAAATCCCGTTGGGAGCTTTCAAGCGTTTTTAGTTAGCCGATGTCAACTGAATGGTCAGCTCGGTGGAGTTGGATGGGAAGTAGTAGTACGTTTCGCCGGTCAGGTGGGGGAGTTTAACGGTGTAGTTATAAGGCTCAAGCTCAAAGGTCGCCACGCCGTTGGCATCCGTTGTAGAGGGGCTTTTGCAGGCTTCTTCATCGCAAAGCTGAACAGTTGCGCCTACGATGGGCTGATTGTTCGTGTCAACAACCTTGACGGTGTAGGTCGTCTTGGACGAGGACTGGTTCTGGGACTTGGTCAGCTGAACGGTCAGCTCGGTCGAGTTGGCTGCAAAGCTGTAGGATGCCTCGCCGGTGTAGTCCTTAAGCGTCACCTTGACGGTGTAGTTTGCGCGGTCACAGTCAGCAAAGGTTACAACACCGTTTGCGTTGGTCAGTGCCATCTCCACGCAGCTGCTTCCAAGGTAAAGCTCAACGATTGCTCCCTTGAGGGCGGCGTTTGCCTGATCGACAACCGTGACGGTGTAGGTCGCCTTGGTGTCGCCTGCGTTCTGCTCGTTGGTGTCGGGATCGTCGACGGGCGCGTTGTCATTGTTGCAAGCGCACACGAGCGACAGCGTGCAAATCAAAAGACAGATCGCGATGACTCTGCGGAAAATAGAATTTTTCATAATGAACCTCCATAAATTTCGTGTCATTGTTAAATTAAACCGAACTTATTATAACATACCCAAACGAAAAAGGCAATACATTTTGCAAAAAAACGGAGAAATACGCAAACAAAGCCTGTGATCCTTGGTAAAAACGAAAAAAGGGAGCCGCCGAGCGACTCCCTGATTGTTTGATTATCCGACGTAGTAGCCACAGAAGAGGAGCCATGCATACTCCTGATTGTAGGGCATACCGAGGAGAACCTTGGTAAAGATGTTGCTGTCGGAATTGGGCTTCCACCAGCCGTTTTTCTCACCGAAGACCTGAATCGCCTCGGCAAGCTTGGGTGTCAGCGCAACTCTGATCGGCGCATCGACCGTGGCAGATGCATCATCGGGCATTCCGTATTGCAGGAACAGCTCGTTGTAGCTGCGCTTTTCAATGACGGTACCCGTCTCATCGTAAATGTAGGTGTTCATTCCCTGATTTCCGCAGATGGTCTGGATGCTGCTGACGTACTGGGAATTGGAGGTCAGATCAATAAAGAGGAGAGGTCCTGTCGCGGAGCCCAGGTGATAGTACCCGTCGCTCTCGTTGTAGACTGCCTTGAGAGACAGATCGGTGAGATCTACGGCGGTATACGTGCCGGTGGGATTCATCGCAAGCTGCTCTGCAACCCTTGACGCGTCCTCGAGGTAGGGCGTCCAGGGCGCGTCCTCAATTCTGCTTTCGGTATCGCCCGCATTCTTGATCTTGATGATGCAGGAGGTTGCCGCAGTGGACTTTACAGCAAAGACGTAGCTGTTTCCAATGTCTGATTGGTAGACCTTCAGAGAAAGTCCGTTTTCGTATGTCCCAACGTCATCGGTATCCTGGGAAAGATCTTTTCCTTGAACAAAGAAGGGACCGCCATGGTAACTCATGTTCAAATCGGATTCACACTCGTACGTCACGGTGTAGATCGCCGAAACCGTGGGCGTAAAGATAAAGAAATTGTAATCGTTTTCGGTCAGGGGAAGCTTGGTTGCGCCCTCGCCGACGTGGTACGCATCATAATCGGAGAGGATCGGTGCTCCTACGAAAATGGAGGTTTTTTCTTGGACGGTCTTAAAAAGACGGATCGTCGTTTGAGGCTTTTCGGGGGTCAATACGCAGAGCGATTCGTCAAACGTATAGCCCTCACCCAGCTGAGAAAGGTCTAACTCAAGCTCGTAGGTTCCGGGATCGAGCGGCAGGGAGAGAAGTGCTCCCTTGTAAGGATACATCTTGATCTGCTCGCCGTTCTGCAGCACCTTTACGATCACGTTGTTTACGGGGTCTCCGTTTCCGTCAACGATCAACACGCCGTAAGAATCGGTCGAGGGGTTCTCGTTCGTGTTGTCGTTGGAATCATTGGAGGGGTCCTTTTGACCCTTGTTGCAAGCGGCAAGGGTCAAAAGCATTGCAAATGCACACAACAAAAGCAGTGCGCGTCGTCTAAAATTCAGCATATACGTCCTTTCCGTTTCATCGGTTTTTACGGAGCCGCGTTACCCGATGGTCTTATAGTAGTAGCAAAGCTTCGTCCAGGAGTTCTTAACTCCCTCGAAGGTGTATTTGTCCATAAGTGCCTGAAGCAGCGCGCCAAGCTCTGCGTCTACAAGCACACAGCCCTCAAGCTCGGGGGCGCTGTTTGTGATCATCTTTGCTACGTATGCCTGAATATCGTCGGTGAGGTCTTCTCCCGGGCCGTGGTAAATGCCAGCGAGAACCTCCTCGAGCTGGTAAATTTCTTCCCATTCTGCATAGCTGTCGCCCCAAAGCTCGCGGTAGTATGCAAGGCATGCATTCGTGTCTCCGTTGAGCTCCTCAAGCTTTGCCAGAACGATCAGGTCGGTCTCGTTGAATCTCATGTCAAAGCCGTCCATCTCCATCATTCTGAGAATGGAATGAGAGAACATACCGGTGGGAAGGCTGAAATCGGCATAAACGAGAGAGCCGAGAGAGCCGTCGGAAAGAACTTCGTGGTAATAGCCGTCCTCGCCAAGAGCAACGTCGATTCCGCCCGCAACGGTCTGGTTCATCTGTCCCGAGGTGCTTTCGGTATAGGTGAAGTAACCGGGGGAAGCCAGATGGAACTGCGTGTAGGTCGCGCCGAGGTACTCTACGGTAAAGGTAAAGCTGCCTGCCGCGTAAATGTCATAGTAAGCGATATCAATATAGTAGGTTTCTCCTGCCTCGAGATAGAGGATCATCGACACGTTGGTGGTGTCAACCGAAGCGACGTTATAGGGGCGTTCAACGACCGAAGCAGTGTAAATAATCTCATACGTGTCGTCAAATACCCATCCGTTTACCTCATCGGTGCTCTGAGAGCAGATGCGATATGCGCCGGATACGGTGGGCACGAACTTGTACTTCAGACCGCGGGGCATGATCACACGGCCGTCGTATTCAACCGTGTTGTAGTTTTTCTCGGTTTCGGTGGAAAGAACCGTGTCAAACGCGGCGAAGAACGCCACGCCCTTGACGGGGTCGCCAAGCTGCTCGTCGGTGCCGTACGCATCGTAGTAGCAGCAAGCCTGCAGCCACTGGTCTTCGTTTCCGCGCTCGTTTCCGATGATCTCAGCCGCTCTTTCAAGCAGTCCTTTGAGTTCCTCTGTTACGGGGCTGTAGCCGTACATGGTTCCGTTGATCGAGTAGTTACAGTAGGTGATGAGCGTTTCGTAGATGTCTCCGATGGTATCCACGAGATCCAGGTTGTAGCCGTGGTCGTTAAGGGAGGTTTCGCTCAGCTGAGTGCCTGCCATCAGATTGACCAGCAGAAGCGGTCCATTTGCACTTCCAACATGGTAGTATCCGTCTGCTTCATTAAATACGACGGATACGTATTCTTGGAATCCGAGGCCGTTTGCGTTGGGCTTCGTAGCAGCCTGACGGGGGATATAAGTGGGGGTAGAAATCTCGTTAATTGCAACCGTGCGAAGTTTTTTCAGGTATACGCAGTCCGCGCCTTCATCGGTCGAGCTGTCCTTTACGTAGACGAAGGTAACCTTGTGCGTGCCGTCCTCCTTCGCAACGAAGGGATAGCAGGTAGACCAACTCTCGCTGACGCCCGAGATCTGATAGATGTCCTTTCCGTCCACGAGAATGAAAAGGGTGTCAACGCCTTTCTCGGTTTCCGTAAACCAATCGACCGCAAGCGCTTCGCCTGCCTTCAGCTCTACGGTTGCGTGGAGGGTTGCAAAGGAATTATCCTTGAAAGAGTTGGAGGTGTATACGCAACTCTTACCGTCCTTGGTTCCAACGAGGAAGGGCCAGGAGTACTCCGCATCGGAGGATTCGGTTTCAGGCGCATAGGTCACGGTGAAGTTCTGTCCGTTCAGGGCAGCGCCGATCTCCTCGGAGGAGGGCATTTGGACGTTGGGAAGCTCGGTGGGGGTGAGCTCGTCGATGGACTGGAGGAGCTGCTGCTTGTAGTCGTCCGCAGAGAAATGCTCAAACACAGCGGTGAAGGGCTTTACGCTCGTCAGACCGCCGACCTCAATCAGACAGATGGTGCCGTAGCGGTCGATCACGATCGAGGTGGGATAACCTGCAAGGCTGAACGCAGAGCCGAGTCTGGAATAATCCTTGGCAACGGGGAAGGTCAGTCCCATGCTTTCCTTGTAGGATTTTACCGTGTTTTCGTTGTCTCCGGCGTAGTTGTTCAATGCGATAATCTCAATATCATCCTTGAAGTTCTCGTAAGCCGCCTGCATATAGGGGAACTCGTTTGCGCAAGGTCCGCAGGTGGAGTACCAGAAGTTGATCATGACCGCTTTCTTCGTCTTGAGAACCTCCGACAGGGTAAAGGTGCTTCCGTCCGTCGTCGTAACGGTGAAATCACGGATGATGTCACCCAGCTGGTACTGAATGCCGGTCAGATCCTTGTCGGCAATGACGTGCGACGTGAGGGTGATCACGGCAGAGTTTCCGGTGAAGGAATATCTGTCCGCAACGTCGTAGCCCTCAAGATCGTTCTTGGTAAGCTCGATGGTATAATTGCTTGAAGGCTTGAGGGAGACCGTTCCGATTCCGTTTGCATCGGTCTGGCCGTAGGACTTCAGGTCCTCGCCTTCATAAATGTAGAAGGTGTGCTTGGAAATCGGGCGGCCGCCAATCGTTTTGAGGCTGACCGTGTACTCGGTTTTTCCGTCGGGGGTAGTGGGCTGATCGTTGGGATTCGACGGGGTCTCATCCTGCGTAGGATCGTCTGTGGGTTTCTTTTCATCCTGCTTACAACCGATCAGCGCTGTGTTCAGCATCAGAATTAATGCCAAGAACACGAGCAGGGTTGCGGTAAGGCGGGGTGTTTTCTTCATGTTCGAACTCCTTTTTGCAATTTTTTTGCCTTTTTTTAGTGTGTAAGACCAAAAAGGTTATACACGTCCATTTTGTATTATAACACAAGGAAAACGAGAAATCAAGAGATATTTGTATTTTTTGATAAAAATATAATAAAAAAAACGAAAAGTACTTGCGAATTGCTTTCATATATGATATAATATCCGTATCTGTGCACTTGTGCGCGATCCTGATGGATCAAATGCAAAAAAGAAAGGTAACGAAAACAATGGTGAACCAAAAGAAATGGACAAGATCGTTGTATGTGGTAACCGCATTGCTTCTTGCGATTGCTACGGTCGTTTCTGTTGCGAACTTCCTCTTGAAGGACGTGGCAGAGCAGGTCAGCAACGGAATTGTCAAACTGACAGACAAGGAAATTGACAGAAACTGGACGCAGTATCTGAACAGCTCGGTGATGTACAAGCTGCCCGATACGGTCAAGGATTCCGACGATATATCCGTTATCATTCAAGTGAAGAAGGAGTCGCTGCTCGATGCGTACGAGGCAGGGGATCGAACGATGCCCTTTACCGAGTACGTGCTCACAGAGGAAGCAGCACTTGTCAAGGAAGAGATCCTTTCGGAAAAGAATGCGCTCCTCTCCTCGATTGATGATGCGAGCATCAGCTATGACCTTGGTGCCGATTATAAGGCGATCATGGGCGGATTCGAGGTGGTGATCAAGGCGGGCGATTTTGAAACGCTTTGCCGCACGCTCGGCGATCGCGCGACCGCGATTGTCGGCGATGAGTACAACACCTGCGAGACGCAGCTGGTTGAAAACAAGGTCAACGTCTACGATACCGGTATTTTTGACAGCTCGTCCTTTGCATACGACGGAACCGGAATGGTGGTCGCAGTGCTGGACACCGGTCTCGACTACAATCACACCGCATTCTCGGTTAACAACTTTACGGCAGACAGAAGCAAGCTCGGTATGACCCTCTCCGACGTGGAAGCACTGATCTCGGATACCAAGGCAAGCAAGCTTCACAGCGGACTGACCGCGGCTGACGTTTATCTGAACGAAAAGGTACCCTTTGCCTTCGACTACGCGGACTACGATCCCGACGTCTACCCCATGACCCCCTCTGCGAGCGAGCACGGAACGCACGTTGCGGGCGTGATTGCAGGTAAGGATGACGTGATCACGGGTGTTGCGCCCAACGCGCAGCTCGCGATCATGAAGATCTTCTCTGACGTCGTCTCTACCGCTCGTACATCCTGGATCATGAGCGCGCTTGAGGACTGTGTGGTTCTCGGTGTTGACGTGATCAATATGTCTATCGGTACCAGCTGCGGATTCAGCCGCGAGATGGACAAGGAAGCGGTTGACGGCATTTACGACAGAATCCGTGCGACGGGCATCAGTATGGTGGTTGCGGCATCCAACAGCTTCAACTCCACCTACGGCTCGGAGAAGAACGGTAACCTCGGTCTGACCTCCAACCCCGATAGCGCAACCGTCGGTTCTCCCTCTACCTACGAGGGTGCGATGTCGGTTGCATCGATCAGCGGAACCAAGACGCCTTACCTTCTGTACGGCGACAAGATCATTTACTTCACAGAGGCTACCGACCGCGTCACCGAGGAAAAGAACTTCTACGATGACATTATGGGCGAAGGCGTCAACGAGATGGAGCTCGAATACATCACCATCCCGGGCGCAGGACGCTCCGCCGACTACGCGGGTCTTGACGTAACGGGCAAGATCGTGCTCGTTCGCCGTGGCGCGACGACGTTTGAGGAAAAAGCGAACGTCGCGCAGTCCAAGGGCGCTGTGGGTATCATCGTATATAACAACGTGTCGGGTGACATCAAGATGAACGTCGGCGATGCGACGCTCGGCGTTTGCTCGATCAGTCAGGACGACGGTGAGGCGCTTGCGGCTGCCGGATCAGGCAAGCTCAAGCTGAGCAGAGCGCAAAAGTCCGGTCCCTTCATGTCCGACTTCTCCTCTTGGGGACCGACCCCCGATCTTGGAATCAAGCCCGAGATCACCGCGCACGGCGGAAACATTCTTTCGGCGGTTCCCGGTCAGAGCTATGACCACCAATCCGGAACCTCGATGGCGAGCCCGAACGTTGCGGGTGTGACGGCGCTCATCCGCCAGTATGTGGTTGAGAATTTCCCCTCCATCGCAAACGATCCCGTCAAGGTGACGGCTTTCGTCAACCAGCTGATGATGTCGACTGCAGACATCATTTACAATACCAACGGCTTGCCCTATGCGGTCAGAAAGCAGGGCGCAGGTCTTGCAAACCTTGATAACATTGCAAAGACGAAGGCATACATCGTGACCTTCAAGAACGGCGCCGAGATGGATAAGACCAAGCTTGAGCTTGGAGACGACCCGAACAAGACCGGCGTTTACACGCTTTCCTTCGCGGTCAAGAATTTCGGTTCTTCCGCAGTTTCCTATCAGCTTTCGGCATACGTGATGACCGAGGGCGTGAGCGATACCAAGACCAAGCAGGGTGAGACTACCGTAGACGAGCTTGGATATTTGCTCAACGGCGCGAAGGTAGAGATCACCTCGATCTCGGGCGCGCAGCAGAACGGCATGAACATCACGGTCGGCGCAGGCGCAACCGCCAACGTGACTGTGACCATTACCCTTAGCGAGCAGGACAAGAAATACCTTGACGAGTCCTTCGAAAACGGAATGTACGTCGAAGGCTTCGTGGTCCTCGATGCAGCCGATGCAAACGTGGTAGACCTCAGCGTTCCGTATCTCGCTTTCTACGGCGACTGGACCGAGGCTCCCATCTTCGACCTCGATTATTTTGCTACCAATAAAGATGAGCTTGACGATTCCATCGACCTTCTCGACAAGACGCTCCCCGATGCTTATGCATCCCGTCCGATCGGAAGTGTGGAGGACGACTACGTCAGCTATCTCGGATCCTTCTACTTTATTCAGGATCCCAACACCACACAGATTGCGGCAGACCGCAAGTACATCTCTCTTTCCAATCAGGTAGGATCGGTTCACGAGCTGAGCAACGTGTGGGCGGGCTTGCTGCGTAACTGCGCGAGCATCGTGGTCACGATCACCGACGACGCCACGGGCGAGGTTGTGTATGAAAAGGTTCAGAAGGACGTTCGTAAGTCGTACGGCGACGGCGGCTCCATCTATCCTGCCGACGTCAAGATCGAATTTGACGCTGCAGAACATAACCTGAAGAACAATGCGACCTATACCGTCAAGCTCCAGGCATACCTCGATTATGGAGACGGCGGAGCTTCGACCAACCGCAGCAACACCTTCGAGTTCCCCTTGACGGCAGACTTCCAGGCTCCTGCGGTCACCGATTGCGAATTTTACACTGAATATGATAGGGCTGCGGATCGCACCCGTTTGTTCGCCAAGATTGCGGTTTATGACAACCATTACGCGATGGCGCTTCAGGTTGGATGTGTAAAGAACGGCACAGACGGCGCGGTTCTCGAAACCTTTGATCAGTACCTCACTCCTGTTTATTCGGAAAGAAACTCTACGACCTACGTCGTTTACGAGTTGACCGATTACGTGGACGACATCAAGAAGAGCTACAACACCAATTGCTTTACCGTTGCAACGTACGACTACGCGCTCAACGTTGCGACCTACGAGATCTCGCTCCCCGATGAGTTTGAGTCCTTCTATTTTGAAGAGGATTCTCTGACGCTGAGCCCCAATCAGGTTTACACGCTCAGACCCATGGCTTATCCCGGAACCGAGTGGACCGAGCTGCTGAATTACAGATCCACCAATACCAAGGTTGCTCATATCGTGGGCAACAAGGTTGTGACCGACGCTCCCGGCGAGACGGTCATTATTGCAGAAGATCCAACGAGCCACAAGCAGGTTTACCTCCCGCTTACCGTTCTTGGTGAAGGGGATGAGGGATACGTCAAATACGATAAACCGGTAACAGACGATTTCACGCTTACCGGATATCTCACGAACAAGGCGTTCTACTACCTGTCGAGCAGTGACCGTGATATCGGAAGCACGGGCAACGAGATGAAGTTCTCCGGAAACTACTCCCTCAAGATGTTCCCGTCCGAACAGGTTACGCTCAGATATCGACTGAATGCTTACTACCCGAACATCACCGAGGTCGTTGCCGAGTCGGGTAACGATAACCTCGTGAGCGTTGAAAAGGTCAACGGCGAATGGGTCATCACGGCAAAGGCTGAGGGTTACGCTTCCGTCAACGTCAGCGTCGTGATGGAAGGAAAGAGTACTTACTACTCCCAGACAATTAATATTGAAGTAAAGGATCCCTACATTACGACCGGTCCTTCTCTGACGCATTACTTCGGTAACGGCGGAAGAGTTGAGATCCCCGAGTCGCTGGCGATCACCGAGATCGGACAGTTTGCGTTCTCCAACTTTGACTACGTGGCAAAGGGCCCCGAGGATGAGATCTCCGAGGATGATCCTACTGCGACCAAGCAATGGTTCATCGGAGAAAACACGATCACGGAGGTCGTGATTCCCGAGGGTGTTGAGACCATTGGATCCTACGCATTTGCAAATCTGACGGCATTGAAGAAGGTTGTTCTTCCGTCCACGCTCGTGAGAATCGATTTCGGTGCGTTCTACGGCTGTACAGCCTTGACTGAAGTTGTGGGACTTGAAAACGTCAAGTTCATCAACAGAGGCGCGTTCGAGGGCTGCTCGTTGCGTTCGATCAATCTGAAAAACGTAGTTGCCATTGCAGATCGCGCGTTTGCATATAACCAGAGACTGGAAAGCGTCGTATTGGGTCAGAATGTGCAGTCGATCGGCGCATACGCGTTCAGCTATAACAGCTCGGTAAAGACCGTTACGATTGAGGCTCCCATCATCAAGCTCGGTCAGAATGCATTTGAGTTCTGCTCGAAGCTGGAGAAGATCACCATCAACGCGGCCGTTATCCCCAGCATGGCGTTCAATGAGTGTACGTCGCTCAGCGAGATCAACCTTGGCAAGGACGTTGCCGTGATCGGCGAGTACGCATTCAGTAATGCGAAAGCAACGACCATTACGGTGGATGCAGGCAATACGGTCTTCGCTATGGCGGAGAACGGCAAATACCTGACCAACAAGGCGGGAACGGAGATCCTGCTTCTGGCTCCCGGTGTGAGCGGTGAGGTTGTGATCAACAACAGCAACATTACCTCCATCGGCTTGGGCGCATTCTCCGCGAACAGCCGCATTACCGCCGTTCGCATTCCCAGTGTTACCCGCGTTTCGAATTACGCATTTGCATACAGCGAAAAGCTTTCGACCATTGAGCTCGACGTGCTTGATACGATCGGTGATTACGCATTCTACAGAACTGCGATCACCAGCGTCCCCGCGCTTGACAGAATCACGCGCATCGGCGCTTATGCGTTTGCATACACCAAGGTGACGAGCGTCACCGTTCCCGACGGTATGACCGTTGGTGAGGGTGCATTCAGAGAATGCAAGTCGCTCGGCGCCGTTACGATCGGAAACAACGTCAAGATTGAGGCTGACGCCTTCAGACTTGACAGAGAATCCAACTTTACTTCGGGCTCCTATGAGGGAGATAACGATCTTCTCGTTTACTACTATATCTATACGTCTCCGCTCCACTCTCTCACGATCGGCTCGAACGCCCAGATCGGCGACAGCGCATTCATGGGCGCTGCGGAACTGGAGAAGGTTGTTCTCGGAGAGGGCGCGATCATCGGTGACAGCGCATTCTTCAACGCTCCCAAGCTTAAGGAAGTTACCAATCTTTCCAAGGTTAAGCACATCGGTGCGGCCGCGTTCTCGGGTGACGTTGTCTACAAGTTCGCCGACATGAATATGTCCGAGCCGCTCATCAATGCGGATCGGGAATACGAGTACAGCTACTATGCATCCGCACTCGAAGAGATTGATCTTTCTTTGGTTGAGTCCATCGGCGAGGGTGCGTTTGAGTTCTGCCGAGAGCTGACGACCGTTTTGCTCGGAAGCAGCGCAACGGAGATTCCCGCAAGAGCGTTTAATTACTGTATCGAGTTGAGTAGCATCAACCTTTCCGGCGTCAAGACGATCGGGGAGAACGCGTTCAACGAGACGGCTTTGACCGTTCTTGATCTGACGTCTGCAGAGAAGATCGACAAGTATGCATTCGTCTACAATAACAACCTGACCGACGTAACCTTCGGTCAGAAGGCAGTGGTACTGGGCGAGGGCGCATTCTCCTATTGCGAGCAGCTCAGAAACGTTGTAAATGATGCGTATATTTCGGAGGTCGGCGATTACGCCTTCGCTTATACCGCAATCGTTTCGGTCGATCTCAGCCGCGCGACCTACATCGGAGATCACGCATTCCTCAAGGAAACGCTGACCCCCTTTGAGGTGATTCTGGGTGAGAGCCTTGTGGACATTGGCGAAAATCCCTTCGCAATGTGCAAGCTCCCCGCGTTCTCCTCTACCGTTACCGAAACCTTCGGTAAGGAGGAGTTCCAGAAACCTACTTCTACCTATAATATAAGTGATACTGTCAAGGTCATTGACGGTATCCTGTACAGAGTCGTTCCCAACGGACTTGAGCTGATCACCTACACGGGCGAGCACAAGACCGTAACGGTTGCAGACGGAACCGTTAGAATCTCCGCGCAGGCATTCATCGGATCGGATGCCATTCACGTTGTTCTCCCCTCCACGCTCCGTTCCATCGGACACAAGGCGTTCTTTGATTGCGACTCGCTTGCAATGATCTCCTTCGCAAGCTACCGCGCGCCCGTCCTCGAGGAGGAGTACGATTACGAGTACTGGCTCAGCGGAGAGAACCTCCCCGCAACGGGCAAGTACCAGTATCAGGACGTATACACGGGTGAAACCGTTACCTACGACGGTCTCGGAATCGTTCCGTACTTCATGTGGAACGCAACCGATACGCCCGCAGTCATTTACTTCGGTGCAAACTTCTGCGATTACGTCGGTCGTGTGGATCAGACCGTGGCAATGGTCAGACCCGTCAACGGATTGTATTACGATTCCTTTGTCTTCGATCAGTATTTTGCTCTGACGGTAGACGGCGGCGCTGCAGCGGATGAGATCACGCTGGAAGCGATCGCAGCGATCAACCGTATCCCCCAGAACGTCACGCTCGCAGATAAGGCGATCGTGGAGGCGGCAAGAGCGGCATACGACAAGATCACGTCCGATACGCAGAGAGGACTTGTAACGAACTACGACGTGCTTCGCAAGGCGGAGCAGAGAATCAGTGACCTTGAGTTCCTGCAGCAAACGCCCGATACGCCCGATACCGAGCTTGATTCGACCGTTAAGGAGCGCAAGAAGGTAGACATCCTTTGGGTATTCGTGCTTGCAGGCGGACTGGTTGCCTTCCTTGCAGTTGCAGTTGTTGCGATTGTAATGCTTATCAAGCTTAAGAAGCAGATGAAGGCTCCCGAATCTGCATCGGTGGATACAGCCGACGAGGCTCCGGCGGAAGAAATCGCGGAGACCCCTCTGACAGAGGCTGAAGCGACCGAGACTGCAGAGACCGATGAAAAAATCGAGGAAGCCACCGAGGCAGAGGTCGAAACGGTTGAGACCGAAGAGACCGACGAAAGCACCGACGAAGATG
>JAZSBE010000033.1:0-9412 GCA_045602215.1 Eubacteriales bacterium
AGCAAAGGGCCCGCTTTGCCCGTGCGTTTCTTCATTAAATCAAAAAGTTATGCCAAAATGAATTTTTCAGGTGCAGGCTCGTCAAAGAATCCGTCAAGGGGCTTGTCGCAGATGATGTAATCAATATCCGAGAGATTTCCCTGATAGAAGGTGGAATTCTGCCCGAGCTTGGTGCTGTCGCAGAGAAGGATCTTGCGGCGTGCGTTTGCAAGCATGACATTGCGAACGGCAACCTCCTCGGGGTAGCAGTCGAAGAACTCGCCCTGTGCGTTGATCCCCTGAACCGAGAAAATCATCACGTCGGCGCGGATCCGGCGCACGAAGTCCTGCGCGTAGCCGCCGACCAGTACCGATTTGTTGTCCTCGGAAATAACGCCCCCCGTGCAGTACGCCTTGATGTCGTAGCCCGAAAAGCAGGACATAGCGTCAATGTTGTTGGTGATGACGGTCAGTCCGCTCACCGAGGGGAGCAGCTCTGCCAGAAAATACGCCGAGCTCGAGCCGTCGAGAAAGACGACGTCTCCCGAATTGATCAAAGGGAGCACCGCCTTGGCGATCTGCTTTTTCTCGGAGCTGTTTTCATGACTTCGCAGGGAAAAGGGAATGTGCTTTCCCGTCGTCTGGGTCAGCTTGACCCCTCCGTAGCTGCGCTTGACAAATCCGCGCTCCTCCAGATTCTTCAGATCTCTGCGGATGCTGGATGGGCTGATGTTCATTTTCTTTGCAAGGTATTCGACGGTGGCGTATTCGGTCTCTCCCAGAAGCGAAAGGATCTCGCCCTCTCTCTCACACTTGTACATCGTGAAATTCTCCTTTGCACAAACTTGCTTGTTTATGACTCTATTTTACACGATTTTGCGCGATTTGTAAATAGTTTTGACAAAAAAACAGCGCGAAACGGGAAGAAAAGAAAAATATTTGGGATAAAATGAATATTTTTTGATTCATTTACAAAATGGTTATATTGTGTTTACATTTATTCGATAAACTGATGGTACAATGCGTAAAATTGGCATTGAAAAAACGTGTTTCAGGGTTCGATGAAAGGAACGATTATGGGAATTTTTGAGATCTTATCGTTGGTATGCGGACTGGCCCTCTTCCTGTACGGAATGGACGTCATGGGAGATGGGCTCAAGAAAAGTGCGGGCCGTCGGCTCAAGACCATTCTTGGAAATCTGACCTCCAACAAGTTTAAGGGCTTTTTGCTGGGACTTGCCGTCACGGCGATCATTCAGTCCTCCTCTGCTACCACGGTCATGGTGGTGGGCTTTGTAAACTCGGGCACGATGCAGCTCTCCCAGGCGATTGGTGTTATCATGGGATCAAACGTCGGAACGGCGGTGACCGCTTGGCTGACCGCGCTCAACGGAATTGAGGGTGGCGCGAATGCGACCGCATTCCTCAATTATCTCAAGCCCGACGCTTGGATGCCGATTCTCGCGCTGATCGGAATCTGTCTGATCATGTTTGCCAAGCGGGACAAGCAGAAGGATACGGGCTCGATCCTGATGGGCTTTGCAGTCCTGATGGTGGGAATGTCCCTGATGTCCGACGCGGTGGGAGGACTGAAGAACAGTCCCGAATTTACGCAGATCCTCACCGTATTCAAGAACCCCATTCTCGGCGTGCTGGCAGGACTTGTGCTTACGGCGATCGTGCAATCCTCCTCGGCATCCATCGGTATTTTGCAGGCGCTGTCCGTCACGGGCGCGATCTCCTACGGACTTGCGATCCCGATCATTCTCGGACAGAACATCGGTACCTGTGTGACCGCCATGATCTCCTCGATCGGCGCGAATAAAAACGGTAAGAGAACCGCAGTCGCGCACCTCTACTTTAACGTGATCGGTGTGGCGTTCTGGCTGGGTATGTACTATCTCGTCGGAACGATCCTGCGCGCAACAGGCGTTGTTGACGTCTTCGCGATTGCAGACGGCACGACCGTTAATATGTGGGGAATTGCATCGATCCACACCATCTTTAAGATCCTGGCAGTACTCCTCTTCACACCCCTTACCAAGCTTCTCGAAAAGCTGGCTTGTGCGACCGTTAAGGGAAGCGACAAGAAGGGAGACGAGTACACGGATATGCTGGACGACCGCCTTCTGGAGACTCCCTCGGTTGCCATCGACCGCTCGAGAAAGGTTGCCTGCCATATGGCGGAGCTTTCGATTCGCTCCTTCCAAAAATCTATGCGTATGCTGGATTCCTACGATCCCAAGCTGGCAGAGGAGGTCAGAGCAGAGGAGGGAAAGGCAGATATCTACGAGGACGAGCTGGGCTCTTATCTCGTCAAGCTTTCCTCCAAAAATATGGACGAGCAGGATAGCTTGGAATCGACCAAGCTTTTGCACATGATCGGAGACCTCGAGCGTATTTCCGACCACGCGGTGAACATTCTGGAATCCGCCGAGGAGATCCGCGACAAGGACGTCGTCTTCTCGCAGTACGCGATTGCCGAGCTGGCGGTCATGAAGAACGCGGTAGACGAGATCCTTTCCATCACGCTGGACGCCTTCCTCACGGGAGATCTGGACCGCGCGAGAAGCGTCGAGCCTCTCGAGCAGGTCATTGACGATCTCCGCGATCAGATCAAGCTTCGTCACACCATTCGACTGCAGAAGAACCTCTGCAGCATCGAGCTTGGCTTCATTCTTTCGGATATTCTCACCAATCTCGAGCGTGTATCCGACCACTGCTCCAACATTGCGGGATGCCTCATCGAGATCTCTCAGAACGAGTCTCTTGATCTGCACAATTACCTCAAGCGTGTGCATAAGGGCGGCGAGATCTACGACCGCGAGCACAGCCTGTATGAGGAAAAATACGCGCTTCCCGTCGGTGCGGATCAGGGAAATGCTTAAGAGAGATTGGAATAAGAGAAGCTCATGAAAATCGTATTTTTTGATATGGAGTTTGCCAACGGCAAGATTCCCGGCTCGGTTTACTCCATTGGCTACGTACAGACCGACCATAAATTCAAGTTGACCGAGCCGCAGACCGATCTCTTGATGAATCCCGACTGCGAGTGGAACGCCTACGTGCGCTCGCACATTCTCGCATACCCCATGCGGATCGTCAAGGAGGCGGCGCTCTTTCCGTCCTATTACAAGAGACTGAAGCGTCTCCTTTGCCGCGCCGATCTCGTGGTGGGATTCGCGGTCAAGAACGATACTGTAGCGCTCCGCCGCGCTTGCGAGCGCTATGGGCTCAAGCCGCTGGAATTTGATTGTCTGGATATGGAACGGGTGTGCAAAACCTATCAGGATCATCCCGAGGCGCACGGGCTGAGCGGATACGTTCGCGCCTATTGCGGAGAGGAACCGAAAAATCAGCACCGCAGCGACGGAGATGCCTACGCCACGATGATGCTGCTCCGCGCCATCTGCGAGCTGCACGGGTTGTCTCCCAAAAAGCTCAAGCAGGAGTTCGCGGACCAGTTGGTGTCCTCTATGACGCTGCCCGAGCCCAAGCCCGAGCGACGCCGAAGCCCCAAAAAGCAGGTTGAATCCCAAGCAGAGCAGACCGAAACGGCACTGCAGACAGAGTTGCAACCTGCACAAAAGAAAAAAAGACGTAGAAGACGTAAAAAGAAGCCGACCCCAAAATCGGAATCGGGTCAAGAACAAGCATAAAAGGGATCCTCGCACAAAATGTGCGAGGATCCCTTTTTGTGAATACGTTATTGCATCCAGGTGCTCATCGGACGCAGTTCGTAGAGCTTGTCGGATTTCTCCACGCCATCCTCCATCAGTCTGAACGCGACCGCCATACGGAGCTTGTCCTTGACCTCGGTCTTGACCGTGATGCGGGAGAAGGCGGTGCCCTCCATCGGGGTAACGGCAAAACGACCGGAGCCTCCCATGAGCTTGCAGAGAAGACGCTTGCCGTTTTGCTCCAGAATCAGGGTGCGCGCGGAGGCAGAGCGGATCTTTGCCGTGGTGTAAGCACTCCAAACGACGCTTGCAGACTCGGATAAGGTCATCTCGTCCTGCACGATCGCCGCGCGGCGGTCATCTGTGAGCAGGATTCCGCGCTTGCCGCGCAGGATCAGATCGCTGGTGGATGCCATATCCATGATGGCGTAGGCGCGCGCTGCGGTGCTCTTTGCCTCGCAAAGAATTGCCTCGGCATCGGGGTTCTGGTCGGGTGCGGGCGCATCCTGCGGATCCACCACAACGGTGTTCTGACCCTCGGCGCGTGCGCGAAGCATAAGAGGAAGCTCCTCGCATCCACCCGTCTCACAGAAGAAGCGTTCGCCGCCCATCTCCAAAAGGAAGCTTCCTGCGTCCAGCTCTCCGCCGAACACGTTGTTCTTCCCGCCGTGCAGTCCGAGGAAAATGTCCTCGTCCCGCCAGCCCGAGCGGAGCATGGCAAGTCCCGCTCTGCGGTAAACCGCGTCAAGGGGAAGGATGGGCGCGGATTCCTCGATCACGGGGGTGTACCAGAGGAGGTCGGCCACGTCGATCTTCTTTCTGCCCGCAAGCACGTCTCTTTGACGGATCCATGCGTAGGCAGTGTTCTGATATTTTCTCGAGAACCAGCCGAACACAGAGGTGCTGATAGACTTTGCGGGGCAGTTGTTGTAGTTCCAAGAGCCGTTGGACGTCTCGGCGAAAATCGCAAATCGCGCGGTCGCAGAGAAGCCGGGGGCAGACGAAAGACCGTAATCACTGCCGGTCGCGCTCTCCAGCATCGCAATCAGAAGGGCGAGCGCACGGGTGGTTCTTTCCCACGCGACAAGTCCCTCGGCGTGTCCACCGTCGGGCGCGTAGGCGTCAAGACAGGAAAGCGCGTTGCGAAGGGAGCTTTGCAAAATTTTAAGAGCGGTCTCGGGATAGACGTACGCCAAAGCGAGGGCGGCTGCCGTCAGCGCGCAGTTGATCTCTGCCGCGGCGGGAGATCCGCTTCTCCACATATTGGCTCTGCCGTTGTAGGCGTCTACGCCCGGGCGCATCAGATAACGAAGGAGCGCGCGCTCAATCAGTGCCTTCCTTGCCTCGCTCCAAACGCTGTGACACCAGTCGTATGCAAGAGAGACGGAGAGCCCGATGGCGGCAGTACGCAGAATTGCGGTCTGCGCGCCCCAACCGTCAAGCCTTGCAAGGGCTTCGCATTCCTCGGCGCTTCGCTCGGCGTAGTGCTTTTCCCCCGTGAGGCGATAGAGCGCAGAAAAGCCTTGCAAACGGTCGCAAGCCACGGCGATCGCGCTGTCAAGATCGGTGTCCGAGGGGATGCCCTCTGCAAATACGGGGGTATCTGCGTAGGCGTCGGATTTTGCGCCAAAAGATTCCTTCAAGAGATCCAGAAGCCCACCCAAGGTCGCGTCGGTCTTGGCGCTCTTGCGAAGCGCCATCCATTCCTCAGGCAAGAGAAGCAAGCGTCCCTTGTCGGGATTGGGGATCCTGCGGCGAAGATCGTCCAGAATCTTCTCCCCCGTCGGGTACAGGAAGGTGATCTCCGCATTGAGCGCGCGAAGGGTATCGGCGTCGCGGCGGTTGTCGAAAATATGCTTGCGGTTGGAGAGGATCACAAGGCCTGTGGGATCGGTGAAGATCTGTCTCCAATGGAAAAATTCAGCGAGATATCCCGAGGGGAAGAAAAGCGCGCCGCCGCGCACGACGGGGCGGAAGGGAAGGGCTGCGCGCTCCCCGTTCACGGTATAGATCTCGGTATTTCCTTCAAAGACGTACTGACGTCTGCGATAGGTAAAGGAGAGGGTGTTCGCCTTGTTGTCTGCCACCGCGCGGTGACCGATCACCGCAGCGACGGGAGCCATAGGCAGCCAGAGAATGCCGCTTTCCTCAAAGGGACGGGCATCGGGATCGGCGTCAAGCGCAATCGACAGACGCCGACGGTCTACCACCGCGTAGGATGCGGTCTTGGAGAACATTGCGCCCCCCTTCAGCTCGGGCATCTTGACGTAGATCTGCGGCGCGAACGTTTCCCAGCCAAAGAAATTGTCAAGAGAGAGGGTGGCTCCGTGGGGATTTGCCTGTCCGCCTGCGACCGCGTCCAATTCAATGGCGCGAATGTGATCCCAGCCCTGAACTGCCCCTCTGGATTGCAGGAAGGGAAGCTCCAGACGGTAGTCGTTCCAGCCGTTTCTCGAGACGGGGAGGGTGCAAAAATATCCACTCTCGCCTCCCGTCCTCTCGTCGCTCTCAAAGCGAAGACGGAAGGAGCCTCCCTCACCGCCAACGGCAAAGACCGAGAAGGTCAGGTAGCGGTATGCAGAGAGATCGGGGTCTCCCAGCGAGATGCGCACGCGGGACAGTCGGTCAAGCTCCCAGCGCGCGGTGATGTGCGCGCTCTTTTTATGTCCGAGATCGGGCTCAAGCCCGCAGTCCCGAATCATTTCATAATCATTCATGTTCAGAATACATTTCGGTTCTTCAAAATGCACCTGCTCAATACAGCTTTTCAGATTCTTTTTCATATAGAGTTGGAATCCTTTCAGTTAGGTTCGTGCTTGGGTTCAAAAAATTTTGCTTTGGCATAGCAGATCCTGCCGTTGTAGCAGAATCGGTAGAAGACGTCCTCGCTGGTCTCCACGATCCCCGCGCCGATGCAAACCAGCTCGGTTCCGTTCGGTAAAGAGACCACCACGCCGCCCGTTTCAACGTTCGGCTCGTCCCGTAGCTTGAGCGCACCCGATTCGTGGTGAAGGATCACCTTTTCAAAGCGCTCGGAGAATCCCATTTCGTCGGTTGCCGTCGAGATGCGTCCGTCCGCTTCGATCTCTCCCGCATTCAGGGTTGTGTCATCGTTTAGAGTGAGGATCAATTCGTTGTCATCGTTGATTTGAATATCCTTAACCGAGACGCCCGATCGGGATCCGTCGTTGTAGGAGCAGAGCCACTCGTGGCGCGTGCCCACGAATCCGCCGATGACCGCGCGGTGGTAGTCGGTCAGGGTGGGAGCTTCGGCAAGATTTGCCACGTCACCTGCGTCAATGGTTTCTCCGTTTGAGAGTACCACCGTCAGGTGTCCTTGCTCGTTGATGTAGACGCTGACGATGCTGACGCCATCAGCACCCGCGGCACCGTCCTGACCGTCTTTTCCGTTTTTGCCGTTCTGACCGTCAATGCCGTCCTTTCCGTCCTTGCCGTCCTCTCCGAATTGCAGAGAGAGGAGCCATTCCTCAAGCGTGCCTTCAAAGCCATTCTCCACGGCAAGCTCGTACGCGCTCTTTCCGTTCGTGCCGTCCACGCCGTCCTTGCCTTGCAGGGCGGCGATCCACTCCTCTCGGCTACCCGTAAAGCCGTTTTCCACGGCGATCTCATAGGAGCTTTTTCCGTTCATGCCCGAAATGACCCAAAGTCCGCCTTGACGGAGATTGAGGATCAGGAAAACGAGGATCGCGATGGATACCGCCAAAAGGGAGAGGAGAAGCGCGTTCTTTTTGAGATATGTAATGATCTTTTCCTTCATATCAGCCGTTTACGGTGTCCACGAAGCGCAGGAACGCCTCGCGTCCTTCCTTGGTGCACTTGTAGACGCCTGCGTCCTCAAGCACGCCCTCAAAGGTCTTGCCGACCTCGCGATGCAGGATCTCGGTCACGTCCTCTTTTGCAAAATCATAGCGATCTGCAAAGGTGTTGACCCAGTCTGCGTGCTTTGCGATCAGCTCGTCGTCGGCAGGGTTCTTTCCTGCCTTCAGACAGTCTGCAAGAACGCTCATTTCATTCTTCAGACGTGCGGGAAGGACAGCCAGACCCATAACCTCGATCAGACCGATGTTCTCCTTCTTGATATTGTGCTTATCTGCATGGGGGTGGAAGAGTCCCAGAGGATTTTCCTCGGTTGTAATGTTGTTGCGAAGCACCAGATCGAGTTCAAAATCGCTGCCGCGGCGGCGCGCGATGGGGGTGATGGTGTTGTGAGGCTCGCCGTCGGTCTCGGCATAGATGGACGCATCCGCGTCGGTATATCTTCTCCATGCCACGAGAATGCGGTCTGCCAGTTCAACGAGCTGAGCCTTGTCCGATCCCGTCAGACGGATAACCGACATGGGCCAGTTGACGATGCCCGCGCGAATAGACTCAAATCCACGGAAGGTGATTTCGCGCTCAATGCCCGCGCGCTCCATGGCAAAGGTGTAGTGACCGCCCTGCATATGGTCGTGGGTAAGAATGGAACCGCCCACGATGGGAAGGTCTGCGTTCGAGCCCAGGAAGTAGTGGGGGAAAATGGTCACGAAGTCGAGGAGCTTAACAAAGCTGGAGCGATCGATCTTCATAGGCGTGTGCTCGGCAGAGAAGGCGATGCAATGCTCGTTGTAGTAAACGTAAGGGGAGTACTGGAGGAACCAGTCCTTGCCAGCCATGGTGATGGGAATGATGCGGTGAGATGCGCGGGCTGCCTGGTTGAGCGATCCCGCAAAGCCCTCGTTCTCACGGCAGAGGGCGCACTTGGGGTATCCCGACTGCTTTTGCAGCTTTGCAGCAGCGATCGCCTTGGGATCCTTCTCGGGCTTGGAAAGGTTTACGGTGATGTCAAGCGTGCCGTATTTGCCCTCGTAGAGCCATTTCAGATCCTTTTTCACGCGATAGGTGCGGATGTAGTCGGAGTTGCAGCTGAGGGCATAGTAATAGTCGGTCGCTGCCTCGGGGGACTCGGCATAGAGGCGGTTAAATTCCGCGATGACGGTGCTGGGGAGAGGCGTGAGAATGCCCATCAGCTCGGTGTCAAAGAGATCTCTGCCCGTGATGCCGTTGTCGGGGATCACACCGCTTTCAATGGCGTAGTCACACAGCGCGCCAAGGATCTCATCAAGAGGACGGTCGGTGGCGGGCTCGGTGTCAGGCTCAAAGGCGGGGACGCGGAGCTTTTCCATGAGGCGGTTGGTCAGAAACACGCGATCCAAGGGATTGGAAAGCCCGACCTTGACCGCATATTCCACGAGATCCTGAATTTGATTACAAACGTTGATTGACATGATGAAATACCATTCCGTTTCTAAAAAATTTCCATACAGATATATTATATCATGATAAAAAAGGTTTGTAAATGCCTTTGATCGGTTTTTTTGAGGAAAAAACGAAAAATCTTTCGACCGCGTTTTCCAAAAACGGCTTGACTTTTCGGGACAATCGTGGTAGAATGATAGCGTTCGTTCGAACGAAAAGGGCGGGAGTGAGGAACTTGACGCCCATACAATACGCGGGCATGTGCGAAGAAATTTCGCCGCGCCCGCACATACGCGGGCATGTGCGAAGAAATTTCGCCACGCCCGCATGATACGCGGGCATGGCGAAATTGGCAGACGCGCAAGATTTAGGATCTTGTATCGGGAGATGTGCAGGTTCAAGTCCTGTTGCCCGTACCAGAAAAGGGCTCCCACACGGGAGCCTTTTTCTGGTACGGGCAACAGTCCACAACCTGCACCTCCCTTTACGGTTTCGCG
>JAZSBE010000034.1:0-7724 GCA_045602215.1 Eubacteriales bacterium
GGAAAGTTCTTGAAGGGGATGGGTTTGGGCAGGGGGAAGCTTCTTTCAAGAAGTTCCCCCTGCCCAACGTCTTCCCCCTCCCAAGGAGAATATCTCACATTCTTCTTCGCCCCACTGAGCGTGTTTTGGAGGAGCATGGTGATGGTCATAGGGCCAACGCCGCCGGGGACGGGGGTGATCGCGCCTGCGATCGGCTCGACGGCTGCAAAATCTACGTCACCCGTAAGACCACCTTCTGCGCGGCGGTTCATACCAACGTCGATGACGACCGCACCGGGCTTGACCATGTCCGCGCCCACGAAATCGGCGCGTCCGATGGCAACCACCAGAATATCCGCCTCGCGAGAGACCTCAGCGAGTTTTTTCGTCTTGCTGTGACAGACGGTGACCGTTCCGTTCGCGTGGAGCAGAAGCATCGCCATGGGCTTGCCCACGATGTTGCTTCGTCCGATCACCACGCAATTCTTGCCGGAGACGTCGATGTTGCTTCTCTCAAGCAACGCCATCACGCCCGCAGGGGTGCAGGGCAGAAAATCGGGATCTCCGATCATAATTTTTCCCACGTTGTAGGGGTGGAACGCGTCCACGTCCTTCTCGGGACGGATGCGGAGCAGTACCTCGGTCTCGTCCAGATGACGAGGCAGAGGGAGCTGAACGAGAATGCCGTGGATCTTCTCGTCCTCGTTGAGCGCGTCCACTAAAGCGTTCAATTCTGCTTGCGTGGTCGCCTCGGGCAATTCGTGCACCTCGGAGTAGAATCCGACCTCCTCGCACGCCTTTTTCTTGTTTCTCACGTAGACCTGCGACGCGGGATTCTCTCCCACGATGATCACCGCAAGTCCGGGGGCGTATCCGTTTTTCAGGGTAAATGCGCGGCATTCCTCGCTGATCTCCAAGCGGATCTGCGCCGAGATCGCCTTGCCGTCAATCCTCATTGCCATTGTTTTCCTTCTCCGTTTCTTCGATTTCTTCTTCAATCACGTCTTCGGTTTCTTCTTCGACTTCTTCGACTTCTTCGCTCTCTTCGCCGCCGTAGATTGCTTCTACGTCCTCGAGGTTTTCGCTCTCGTCAAGCCCCTCCTCAAGCTCCTCGGTGCACGCATCAAGAAGGGGTCCCGCTTTTTTTGCGCGGAGCAGGAAAACCGTGAGCAGAGACGCGCCGCCAACGAAGCAAACGAGTCCCACAAGCTGGGAAATCCGCACGCCTGCAGAGCCGCCGAGGCCCTTGAAGATATAGAGGCTGTCGGTGCGGAAGCCCTCGATGAACATTCTGCCAAAGCCGTACCATGCAAAATACATCAGGGCGATCTGTCCGTCAAACTTCTTTTTGCGGTAGAAAATGTTGACGAGGGCAAAGCCCAAAAGATTCCACACGCACTCGTAGAGGAAGGTGGGGTGTACGTAAACAAGGTGGGAGATGGAATATTCGCTCGGCCACAGTCCCATGCGAAGGAAGTGGAAGATGGTTCCCTCGCCCGAGGCGGGGGTGTATTCCTTGAGGAAGAAATAGTAGGTCGTCTTCTCTCCGATGCGATAGCCGTACGCCTCGCCGTTGAAGAAGTTGCCCCATCTGCCGATCGCCTGCGCCAGCATCACGCCGGGCGCCGCCATATCAAAGAGCTTGCGCCAGCTGATCTTCTTGACGTAGCACGCGATGACGATTCCCAGGCAGCCTCCGATGATGCCGCCGTAGATGCCGAGTCCGCCGTTCCAGATGGCAAGGGCGGAGCCAATGGTCGAAAAGCTGTCAAGCTCGGTCAGAACGTAATAAAGGCGTGCGCCAACGACGCCCAGAATGACGGTCAGGAGCGCAACGTCCAACACGTCATCGAAAATAATGCCCTCGTTCCTCTTGCCGCGCCAAGAGGCGTAGGCAACGGCGAGAACGATGCCAAGGGTGATAAAGATGCCGTACCAACGCACCTCAACGGCGTTTCCGATGGCAAAGGCGATCTTGGACAATTCGCTCTGCGCGATCCCCAGTCCGGGGAATTCTACAACGACACGGTCATACATGATTTTCTTCTCCTTTTTCTTGATCCCGCAAGGGGTAGACCGCCGAGAGGCAGAACGCCGATCGGTCGGGCAGCTCCAACAGCAGGGTGTTGATTTCCTCACACGTCAGCGATTCGATCACAGACGGGTATTCAAAAAGCTCGCCCCCGTCAAAAACGAAGGTCAGAAGCTCGGTCGCCACCTCCTCGGTGGAGTCATAGTTGCGAATGACGTCGGCGTAAAGCGCGCGGCGGCAACGCTCGAAATCCTCGCGCGAGATGCCCTCGCGCTTTGCCTCCTCTAAAAATTCGCAGAACCGCCGCTCGATCTCCTCGGGATCGTCCCCCTCCCCCGTGATGGCGTGGAAGGCAAAGCCCTCGGCGATGGAGTAGCCGTAGGAATAGGAGGGCGTGATGAGCCCCTCCTCAAAGAGGGCGTTATAAAATTTTCCCGATCGGGAAAAGAGGATCTCCTCAAGAAGCGACATCGCCGCGTCGCGGCGGATGCGCTCGCGCGGATCCTTCGGGACGTTTGCGTCCTTGATACCAATGGAAAAGATGGGCTTTGCCACCTGCATCTCGGCAGTCACACGCGGTCGGTAGGCACTTGCCCCCTCCTCCTCCATCCAACGCTCCACGGGAATACGCTTTCCTTCCTTGGGAAGCACGCGATCCGCGACACGCAGAACCGTCTCCTCGTCCACCTCGCCGCACACGATCAGCGCCATGTTGGAGAGCTGATAGAAGGCGCGATAGCAATCGTTCAGGATCTTGGGAGTGATTTTGGAAATGGTCTTTTCGGTTCCGCAGATGTTCACGCGGATGGGATTCTTCTCGTACAACCCCTCCATAAGGTTCTGGAAGCACCGCTCCCAGGGGTTGTCGTCGTACATACGGATCTCCTCCGCGATGATGCCCTGCTCCCGCTTCACCGACGCCTTGGTGAAATGGGGGTGCGTCACGAAGGTCAGCAGCTCCTCGAGGGATTCCTCAAAGCGGTCGGTACAGCTGAAAAGATAAGAGGTGCGGTTGCAGGTGGTGTAGGCGTTGGCGTCAGCCCCGAGCTGCGAAAAACGCTCGAAGGAATCGCTTCCGTCCTCGTTCTCAAAGAGCTTGTGCTCAAGAAAATGCGCGACACCGTCGGGCACTTCTACAAAGTCTTCTCCGGACAAGCGGAATTTGCGATCGACAGAGCCGTATTTTGCCGAAAGAATGGCGTAGGTGGTGGAAAGCGCCTTGGGAAAGACGTAGATGGCAAGACCGCTCTCGTGGTCGATGCGGACGTACCGCTCGCCGAGGCGATCCGAAACGAACTCAGTCCTCGTCATCACAGTCCTCCTCTCCCCCTGCAAGCGTCCCCTCCAAAAAGTAGGTGACGTCGAGGGTCAGCGATCTCGCCAGACGCATGATATCCTCTCGCGACACGCGGGCAAACGCCTCTCGGCGGTCAGAGAGGGACTCCTCACTGTTTGCAAGCGCTCTGCCGTAGTAGTAATTCTCCAGCCCGCCCGGGCTGTCCTCCACCTGACGGTAGGCGTTCTCCAGCGACTTCTTGGCGGCGTCGAGTTCCAAATCGGTAAAGTCACCCGACGCGAGGCTCTGCACCTGCGAAAGGATCTCGCGCTCGGCTTGCTCTCGGTTCTCAGCCTTGAGTCCGCAGGCGATGACGAGATTCCCGAAAAAGGCGGAATAGGCCGACGCGCAGGAGTAGCAAAGGCCGAGCTTTTCACGCACGTTCACAAAAAGCTTGGAAATGGGGGAGTTCCCCAGCATCTCATTCAGCACCACCGCCACGGCGTCGTCGGATTGACCGATCTGCGCGGGGAGATTCATGCCGACGAGAAGCTGGCTCTGGGAAACGGGCATGGATTCCTCCACCCGTAATTCTCTCCCTGCTCGGAGCCTGCCGCAAAGGGGGATCTCCCCTCTCGCGGTCAAAGCAAGGCGGTCGCCAAAGGTTTGGCGAAGCTTGTCGCAAAGGGTGGTCGGGGCTTCCCCGCCCACGTAAAAGCAATCGAGGCGCAAATGTTCGATCCACCGTCTCCAGAACGCGGTCAGCTCCTCGCGCGTGACCGCCATCGTCTCCTCCTCGCTGCCGTAGAGGGAGATTCCTCCCGGCTCGCTCTCGAGAAGGATCGACTTGCATCGCTCGGCGGCGTAGGTTCTGGGATTGTTCTTTGAGGCGCGAATGGTGTCCCGTTGCATCCTCTTTTCACTCTCGACGTATCGCTCGAGGAGCAGTCCGTCCCCGTCGAGCAGGGGGTGAAAGAGGATCTCTCCCATCAGCTCGAGCACCCCGTCGGTAATCTCCTCACCCCCTTCGGGCAGGTAGGCGGGATCGAGCAGGTCGGCGCAAAAGCCCACGATCAGGCAGTTGCCCCGCGTGACGGTGCGAATGGCAAAGGTGGTGCCAAAGAGGTAGTCCAGTCGCTTATTGATGTCGGACAGGGTGGGATATTTTTCGGTTCCCCGCCGCAAAACCGACAGAAGCAGGGGGAAGAGGCAGGCGTTTTCGCGGTTGATCGGCAGGACCGATGACACCGTCAGGCTCCCCGACTTGAATTTGTCGGTGGTGCAGGCGCGCAGAGTCGCCGCGTCCGCGATCTCGTATAAAACGGGGATCATTCCCATTCCCTCCCTTCTGACACAAGCGTTCATCTTCAAATCATTGCAATCCGTGGTTCGAAGATTGCACAAACAGAAGGCTCCCTTGTGTAAAGGGAGCTCCGCCGCAGGCGGTGAGGGATTGTTTCTTACAACCCCTCCGTCTCGCCACGCGAGCCACCTCCCCTTGTACAGGGGAGGCTTTCGGTTCGTGCGCCTTCACGATTTCTGCCAACCATACTTCAAAGATCTTCATCGGCGGCAGGCAAATTCACCTTATATCATACACCATTTTGCCCCTTTTTGCAACACCTTTGGAAAAATCCCTTCCGTTTTTTTCTCAAAAGTGCGGTTTTTGCCTTCTCTCTATTGCATTTTGACGGAGAAGATGATATAATGAACTCAAACGGGATTCTACGGAATCCGAATCCTAGCACAGAGAAGGAGAACGCCTATGCCGATTCAATTTGACGCCGAGAGAAAGGTCTTCAAGCTGGACTCCGAGACCACCAGCTACGTCCTTAGCATCGGTCCGCACGATTATCTTCTGCACCTCTACTACGGCGCAAAGATCCCCGACACCGATCTGACCTACCTCGCCTACACCATTCCGCAAAACTCCTGCTCTCCCATGGTGACCCATGCGGACAAGCCCTATTTCAGTCTGGATGTCAATCAACTGGAATATGCCTGCGAGGGCTGCGGAGATATGCGCCAGTCTGCGCTCTCCATTCGCCGTTCCACCGGCACGACCGACACCGATATTCAGTACGTGTCGCACAAGATCTACAGAGGCAAGCCCCGTATTGAGGGTCAGCCCGCGACCTATGCAACCGAGGACGAGGCGGACACCTTGGAGATCCTCTGCCGCGACGCTGTCAGCGGTGCCGAGGTCACGCTTTTCTATACCGTCTTTGCAAATTACGGCGCGATGACCCGTCACACGGTCATTCGCAACGCATCGAGCGAGCGCATGGATCTGCGTCGCGCGATGAGTGCCTGCGTAGACTTCCTTGATGCCTCCGATATGGATTTCATCCACCTGTACGGCAAATGGGCAAAGGAGCGCTCCTTTGAACGTGCGCCTCTCCTTCACGGCACGCAGTCGGTTTCTTCCAAGAGAGGCTCCTCCTCTCATATGCACAACCCCTTTATCGCGCTCTGCAGTCACGATGCGACCGAAACGAGCGGTGACGCCTACGGCTTCAACCTCGTTTACACCGGGAACTTCCTGGCATCGGTCGAGATGGATCACGAGTACAGTGCTCGCATGATCATGGGAATCAACCCCGACACCTTTACCTGGAGGCTTGATCCCGGCGAGAGCTTCTCCACCCCCGAGGTAGTTATGGTCTACTCGAACGAGGGTCTTGGCGGCATGAGCCGCATCTATCACCGTCTCTACCGCAACAACCTCTGCCGCGGTCCTTGGAAGCACAAAAAGCGTCCCATTCTGGTCAACAACTGGGAGGCGACCTACTTTGATTTCAACGAGGAAAAGCTTTATGACATCGCAAAGGCGGCGTCCGAGCTGGGCATCGAGATGCTGGTTATGGACGACGGCTGGTTTGGCGCGAGAAACCACGACCGCTGCTCTCTGGGCGACTGGTTCGTCAACGAAGGAAAGCTTCGCGGCGGCCTCAAGGCACTCACCGACCGCATCAACGCGCTTGGCATGAAGTTTGGTATTTGGTTTGAGCCTGAGATGATCTCCCCCGACTCCGACCTCTACCGCGCGCATCCCGACTGGGCGATCCATACCCCCAATCGCCGCATGAGCATCGCAAGATATCAGTACGTGCTCGACATGAGCCGCGCGGACGTGCGTGACTACATCTTCGGTTGCATCAAGAGCATCATGGACAACGCCAATATTGCCTACATCAAGTGGGATTTCAACCGCAATCTCACCGAGGTCGGCTCTGCCCTTCTTGACGCCGACCGTCAGGGCGAGCTTTATCACCGCTACGTGCTCGGACTTTACGAGCTGCTGGAGCGCATCGTGACGGCGTACCCCGATCTTCTTCTTGAGGGCTGTGCGAGCGGCGGCGGACGATTTGATCCCGCTTGGCTCTACTACGCGCCTCAGTTCTGGACCTCCGACAACACCGACGCGACCGACCGCTTGGATATTCAGTTCGGCACGTCCCTCTGCTACCCCGTCTCTGCGATGGGCGCGCACGTCTCGGTCTGCCCCAACCATCAGACCAAGCGAAACTCCTCCTTCCAAACGCGCGGAAATATCGCGCTCTCGGGCACGTTCGGGTATGAATTGGATCTGACCAAGCTCTCGGACGAGGAAAAGGAGATCGTAAAATCGCAGTGCCGCGACTATCACAAGTATTACGACATCATTCACGAGGGCGATCTCTATCGTCTCATCTCCCCTTGGAAAAAGCGCACGCGCTCTGCTTGGAGCTTCGTCTCCCCCGACAAGCGCGAGGCTCTCGTGACCTACGTGGTCATCCGCGCCGAGGTCGAGGAGCGCCATTGCCTGCGCTTGGCGGGTCTGGATCCGAGCAAAATGTACCGCGATCAGGAAAGCGGTCAGGTTCTTTCGGGGGCCGCCCTCATGAACGCAGGTCTCAACCTTCAGGGCAGATTCCACGATATGTCCTCCCGTATCATTCATCTCATCGCTGAAGATTGAGGATAGATGTTGAGGGGGGAAGACCTTGGGAAGGGGGGACTTCTTGTAAGAAGTCCCCCCTTCCCAAACCCATCCCTCTCAAGAAATTTCCCCAAGCTCCGATTCCGCAAAGGAATGGGAGCTTGGGGAAATTCTTTTTTGGGTGGCTTTTTCTATCATTTTCCACGCGTAAACTAACCTCGTGAGCATTTTGTGGTCTGAAACACCTACGGTGTTGCCCAAAATGCTATCGGCAGTACCTTTCCGTCTATCCGTTGAACGTTCCCATGCAGACGATGTTCGCATTGATGCAATGACAGGGGCAAACTTTGAACGCAAAATCCCCCCGAGGGCGCACGATGTTCGCACTACCTTCGGGGGGATTGCTATTCTTTTTATTCGTTCAAAGTTTTTGGGATTCTTAAACCCTTTTTCCAAAAAGGGTTTAAAAGTCGGATCGTAGCCATGTCGTTCTGTGAGCCAAGGAGTTGTCACCT
>JAZSBE010000035.1:0-2745 GCA_045602215.1 Eubacteriales bacterium
GCATTTTCTTGGCAAATTCTGCGAATTTGCGAAGGTTCGAACGTGCAGGTATACGAAAAACAGGTTGGGTGATGCAACGCATCACCTCACATCAAGGATTCTGAACCTAAAAATGCGCCCATCGATCAGATCCTTTCGTGCGGAGTTGGCGCATTTTCTTGGCAAATTCTGCGAATTTGCGAAGGTTCGAATATGCAGGTGAACGAAAAATAGATAGGGTGATGCGTTGCATCACCCTATCTATTTTTGGTGGACCATCAAGGATTCGAACCTTGGACCGACCGGTTATGAGCCGGGAGCTCTGACCAACTGAGCTAATGGTCCATGTTTTTTGTTTTTTGAACTTTTTATATTATACTTGATTTTGAATCAATTGTCAAGGGGGATATGAAATTCTTTGTCACAAACAAAAATTGATCTACCAACAGTCTTCCCTTGTTTTTGACACGGTGTCTGTGATAGGATATAGGCGTCGGCAGAGTTCTGCCGAACCGAAAAGAAAGGAGATTTGATGATGAAACCGATCAAACTGATTTTGACCTTGCTTGCCTGCGTCCTGCTTTTTGGCGGGTGCAACACCGCTGTGGGGGAAGGGAAGACGGAGGAGGGAGAAAAGCAGGAATCCTCCGAAAATCTGCAAGCCTACCGCGAGGTGATCCTCCAGCTTCAACAAGAGATTGAGTCGCTTCGCGCCGAGCAGGCAAAGCAGGTGGCGGGGTATGAGGAAAAAATTGCGGCCTTGGAGACCTTGCTTGCCTCCGTCTCTACATCCCAAACGCCGAGCGAGGAGGAGTCGGAGGAGTCCTCCGTTCCGACCACACCGGACTACACCTATACCGTCCGCGACGGATCTGCGATCATTACCTCTTATCTCGGCTCGCAGAAGGTCGTTCAGATCCCCGAGCGCATAGACGGCTATCCCGTCGTGGCGATCGGGGAGGGGGCGTTCCGCAATTCCAAGGTGGAAGAGGTGCGCCTGCCCGATAGCGTGACGACGATCGACTGGTTCGCCTTTTATGGGAGTTATCGCCTGCAATCGGTAATTCTTCCTGCGTCGGTCTCGGTGATTGAGTATGGAGCGTTTGAGCTTTGCTCATCCGCCCTCAAATTCACCTGTCCGAAAGGCTCTTACGCCGCGCAGTACGCAGCCAGCTATGGAATTTCCATAATAGAGAGTTGAGAAAAGGAGACCTTCCCGATTCGGGAAGGTCTCCTTAATATTTACGGATTATGCCTGTGCATACTCCTCTTTAATCTTTGCTGCAAGGTTTGCGGGAACGGTATCGTAACCGGTCACCGTGAATTCAAAGGATCCTCTGCCCTGCGTCATCGCGCGGAGAACCGTGGGGTAATCCATCAGCTCTGCCTTGGGAGCGACCGCCTGAACGACGGTGTAGCCCTTGCGAGCCGCAGGCTCCATGCCCATCACGCTTCCGCGTCTCTTGTTGAGGTCGCCCATAACGTCACCCACCAGAGATTCCGGAACGATGATGTTGAGGTCTCCCACAGGCTCCAGGATCACGGGAGCAGCCATCTCCAAACACTTCTTGTATGCCAGAGAAGCGGCGGTCTTGAAGGAAAGCTCGTCGGAGTCAACTGCGTGATAGGATCCGTCATAGAGATCTGCCGCGAGGCATACCATCGGGAAACCTGCCGCGCCCTTTGCCATTGCATCCTGCAGTCCCTTTTCCACTGCGGGGTAGAAGTTCTTCGGAACGGTTCCGCCAACGACCGATACGTTGAAGGACAGTCCCTCGCCCTCGCCGGGAGCAAAGCGGATCTTGACGTGACCGAACTGACCCGATCCACCGTTCTGCTTCTTGTGCTTGCCCTCTACGTCAACCGACTTTGTGATCTTCTCGCGGTAAGCGATCTTGGGAACCTCGAAGCGAACGTTCAGACCGAAGCGTGCCTTCAGCTTTGCGGAAAGCACTGCCAGGTGCATCTCGCCCAGACCGTAGATCAGAAGCTGCTTGGTCTCGGCGTCGTTCTCGAAGCGAAGGGTGTAATCCTCCTCCACCATTCTCGAGATACTCTGGGAGATCTTTCCCTCGTCGCCCTTGGAAACGGGGATCATCACCTTGACCATGTAAGGCGTGGGGAAGGTGATCGGCGCGTATGCCAAATCCTTGTTCCAAGTCAGGGTATCGTTGGTGTTGGTGTTGTTCAGCTTTGCCACCATACCGATGTCGCCGCACGCCAGCTCCTCGACCTCAACCTGCTTTTTACCCTTGATGGTGTAAATATGTGCAAACTTTTCTGCGTCGCCGGTGGTCTGATTCTTCATGGTCAGGTCGCGCTTGAGCGTACCGCCCATAACCTTGAAGAAGGACATCTTTCCAACGAAGGGATCGGCGACCGTCTTGAAGACGAATACCGAAGGCTCGCCCTCGGGAGAGATCTCGATCTCGCCGCCGTCAGCAAGCTGCTCGACCTTCTTTGCGGTGTGACGGGGGAAGGACTCGGTGATCTTATCCAGCATCGTCCAAACGCCCCAAAGCTTGGTAGCCGCGCCGCAGAATACGGGAACGATATCGCCGTGAATGATACCCTCGTGGACTGCCGTGATCGCCTCCATGTAGGAGATCTCCTCGCCCTCGAAGTACTTCATCATAAGGTCTTCATTTGTACTTGCAACCGCTTCCATGAGCATATCACGGTACTTCTCTACCGCTTCCATAGACTCCTCAGGAATTATCTCCACGCTATGACGTCCGTTATCGTCAAACACGTGCGCAGACTGGT
>JAZSBE010000036.1:0-30615 GCA_045602215.1 Eubacteriales bacterium
CTACCTCACCAATTGCCTTCTTAAGCAACGCTTCGGCTTCCTTGGCGGCCTTCGTTTCTTCGAAATCTTCTGCCTGCTTCTGCTTGCTGCGGTAGCTATCGGGGTCTGACTCTGTTGTCGCGAGCTGCAACGACTTCATCAGATAGTATCGATTTGCATATGTCTCTGCAGCTCCGAATGCCTGGGCGGCATCTTCCATTTGTCCTACAAATACCCAAGAGTTTTGAATGACTTCGCTCGGATTTTCGACATTAACCCATGTATAAGTGGTGTCTGCGGATACGATAACTTCGTGACATTGCTTGTTACTCTTATTCATGTATGTGATTGGAGTAACATTTAGTGTTCCCGGCACGATGCTGTGGTACAACATCACTCCATACTTCTGCATTCCGGCCGTCACCTTTGCCTGAATATCCTCTTCTGGAACGTACTTGTAGCCGTACGCCGCCTTTGTTCTCTGAAGAGCGCCAGCCATATCGGCAATCTTCAAAAGCTTTTGATGTAGGTTCATGCTTTTAGTGTCCACGATCCTTCTTCCTTTCTTTTATTTATTTCCTTTTTCACTTTATCGTGAAATAGTAACCATAATGGTTTGTCGATCAATTCATCTCCGAGGTTATTTAGTTTGGTTGCTTCGTCGATATCTCTGTCGAAACACCACAACGACCTATCACATATATCGTTAAGTATCGATGATGTGAAACCAATTACAACCGACGGCATATATGTTTTTCTGCCAATACTGTATCTGACAGCGCAGTTTAACACAGCACCAAAATCCTCTCCTGACACATCAAGATGATATGTGTTACGCTTTTTCATTGCGACATCCTTCCTTGATGTATGTCGCCGACTCGTCTGCAACGTGTAACAGCCACGCTTCCGGGAATTGCTCAAACGCAGAGCCTACGTCTTTATTCCCATCCCAAGACCCCATATGGCAGTTGATTGCAACAGCCTCTGGCGTTGTTAATTTAATATAGTTCTGCAATATAAACACGGACTTACTGCCATGTCCGCCATAGTGCAACTTCTCATTGTATGTGTATGCATCGTATGATTCCCAAGCTCCAGACGCATTTTTTCTATTACGCTTTTCCGTTGCGTAAAGGTTCACTTTACACAAATCGTGGAATAGAGACATAATAATTTTGCTGTCTTCGTTAATCACTACCTCGGGATATACTGACGATAGTCTACACAATTCGTCGTATACGTTTAGAGAGTGTTCTAGGAGGCCGCCCGGATACGATCCATGATATTTCGCGCTAGCTGGACAGTAAAAGAAATCGCTGCTCTTTAGCCAAGAAATAAGGTCTTCAACGCCTTCTCTCTTAATGAAAGAACACAAGGATAAAAATCTTTCTTCGTTGCTCATGTGATTCCTCTTTTGTTGTTTATTTCTGTCTTGCACATCCAAATAAAAAACGCGATCTTTTGTTAATGCGCTTCTACAAATATGTTACAAAAAATTTTCATCATATGTTACTATTAACGCTCATTTTAGGGGGCGATTTTGTGTACAATGCACAATTAACTGCGTGAATGTAACGATAGACAATGTAACTAGATCACAAATAATATATTGGGAGATGCATTCAGGTTCTAGTGGGGGCAACTTCGTGGAGGTTCAAGTCCTCTTACCCGCACCAAAAAGAATAGGACACCAATCGGTGTCCTGTTCTTTTTGGTGCGCGGGTAATTGGTTTCGCTGAATCCCACCTCCCTTTACGGTTTCGCCTGCGAAATGCCGACGGAGTCGGCAAGAAAAGGGAACCGCGCCGAAATGGCTTTCCCGCTTTATCCCGAACTGCGGAGGGCGCGTGTGGAGAGTTCAAGTCCGTCCACGATCACGGAGCAGGTAGGCGGTTGCCTACCTGCTCTTTTTTTTATTTTTTCGGCATCGCAGATTTTCCCAAAAACAGAGGTTTTCCCCCACTTGGGCAGCAAAGAGTGCCAAATAAAAAAACTTTCCACCACCCTATTGACAACCATTATTTGGGATGTTATACTGACTTTGGACATTGAATTTGAAAGGAGATTTTTATGAAAAAACTGACCGCATTATTACTCGCATCGAATATCCTGTTTTCCATGACCTCTTGCGATTTCATGAAGAATTTCGACGATCTGAAATCAACGGATCCGGATATAGATATCACCGAAAAATTCCCCGATACTCTTCTGTCACCACCAACAACGAATATCATAAATATAAATTATGACCCTGTGTTAAAAGTATACCGTCGTATCGTTAACAGTTGTCTTATAGTCAACCAAAACCCGCTTGCTGTCGCTGCCGAACTTGGTATTGAAGATGAGAACGAAAAGGATGCTTTCTTAAGGCTGTACTCCTCAATTGATATGTTTTGTTCGATTAAATCTCAAGAATATAGCTTATCTCCTAAGCTTGGGTACGGTTATGCTCAAAAGGACCTCAACGGCGACAAAGTGGACGAACTTCTGCTATTAACCGATGATTATAAAATCATTGCCATATTTTCTTTTATTAATGGTACACCTATGCTATTGGCAAATTATATTGATGAAGATTCCGGATGGTTATATCGCAATTGGATTGACTCCGAAGGGCGTATTCACGTTATAAGAACGGACGGTATGGACATATATCACCACTATATTGACAAAATTTACAGCGGACAATTAGTAAATATTTGCACATATGGATATGATGTTTTTAGAGAAAATGGAGAGATAGTAGGTAAATTCTATCAAAACATACAAAACAACACCACTTTTATTACCGAACAGGAAGTTCAAGCTCTGAATCGTCAATACCAAAATCCACTTAGCACAGAAGAGGCGACTCATATAACAAAGGAATCTATTGAAGTAGCCTATACTCCCCTCTATACAGAAGCCGAAATCGCTATGGAAATGTACGATGCGGTGCTGAAGAATGGAGTAAAAGTATGTGAAACAGATATACAGGAATACAACTATTTGGCGGATTGCAGAACACCGTATAACAGAATTCAGCTTCGCGACTGCGGGGAGTTAGGCTATGCATATACAGACTTTGACGGTGACTCGATAAACGAACTCGTAATCGATTGCGGAGATACCTTGATTTTGCGTTATTATGAGGGAACGGTTTACGTTTATCCGTTTACATTCAGAAATATGTATCAGTTAAATACGGACGGCTCATATAATTGGAATCACACAGGGCAGGATTTTGAATACGGAGAAGATCAACTTGCTTTTGACGGCGCAGAATTGAAGCCAAAAGAGATTTGGCGAATCGTCAATGACGGAGAGCCGAATGCCGAATATTATATCGAAGGAAAACAGGTATCCCAAGAGGAACTTCAAAAATATATTGGAGATAATCAAAAAACAAAGATTGAATTCAGTCCGCTTGAAGTGTCTTGGCAAAAAACAATCTCTTTAGAGAAAGCATTGGAAATCGCATCTGAATATTGGTATGAATGCTATAATATTAAAGCAGGTGACGTTGACAGCGAAACAGGATTCCCATATGCGTTTCTTCCCAAAAACAGCAATAATGAAAATTATAGGATAGCTTTGGCATGGTTGGTTGAAGGAACGCACTATTCTACACTTGAAATGATAGAAATAGATGCTTTTACAGGAGAAATTATCGTGCCCACTTATGAACCCGACGGAAAATGATAACCTTTCACCAAGGGAACGCTACCATCAGGTTCTAGTGGGGGCAACTTCGTGGAGGTTCAAGTCCTCTTACCCGCACCAAAAACAAGGCAGGCACCAATAGGTGCTTGCTTTGTTTTTTTGCGCTGATAACCGGTTACGCGGAATCACGCCACCGTTTTGGGTTGTGCTTGCAAAATGCGCTCGTCAAGAGTGCAACAAAACGACACCGCGCCGAAAAGGCTTTCTGAATTGAAGCAGACTGCGGAGGGTGCGTGTGGAGTATTTCAACTCCGGCGCGTCATTTTTCTCCCCTACCAGCCCTCTGTTTTTGCATGAAAAATCATCAATTTTAGGGTTCTCGCTCCACTTTTGAAAGGCTCCTTGACAAGCTTTTTTTCATATGGTATAATAGCATTACGATTCTATTTTAGAGGGGAAATTTATATGAAGCATGCTATTGCGTTTCTGTTGTGTTTGATTGTGATTTTATCGTTCTCATCTTGTCTAAATTCCCATACCTCGATTGCCCCCGAGAGTGAAAATCCATCGTCGTCAGACGAAAATCCAATCTACGTGGAAACCGATTACGGCGATGTCATCGCTCTATACAGAAAGGTCATAGACGCCTGCTCAATTTACGATAAAGAGAACTCGGATTCCTTCTACGCAGAAAAGTACGGGATTACAGACCCACAGGAGAAAAAGTTTTTTGGTGCCTTTCGGTATGAGGCATATAAACATCATGCGGGCAATGGCAAAAAAGACTGCTTCTCTCCAATCTATAAGCTTACCTGGGGATACGCGAAAAAGGATCTCAACGGCGATGGTGCGGACGAGCTGATTCTCTTGAATGAGGATGATACAGTGATTGCCATCTTTTCATATGTTGATGGAAAGCCTACCGTTATTGGCGGTCTCAACGACTCTTTTCCGTATCAGCGTCCATCGCTTGAAAATTGCTGGATAGACGGTGACGGGTATATATATACAACCGGGCCGCGAGCCTTTGAGCATAAAACCAAGTACAAAGTTGCACAGGGCGGTGCCTCACTTGAGATCATTGCTGACTATTGGCAGGTAAAGCGTATGGAATATGAGCCCGAAGTTCGCGTTGTTACCGAATATTATATGCTTATGGGTGATGAGGAGATCGAGATCACCGAAAGTGAATACAAAGCGTTGGATGACCAACACGGAAAGTATCTCGGTCAATATGCGGGGAAGGAAGTGACGGCAGAGTATGCGGGGCTTACGTTTATCCCGTTATTCAGTGAAGCCGAGCTGCTTCAAAGCATATACGAGTCGGTATTAAACACCAAAACCAAGGTGTACGAAGTTGCAACGGGAGAATTTAAATTCCTCAAGGACGTCGGAACACCTTACGAGCAAACGCTTTTGGCTGACGTGACCGACCTTCGATACGGCTTTGCCGATTTTGACGGAGACGGCATTGATGAGCTTGTAATTGACTATGGGGATCGGTTTATCCTGCAATACAATAACAGAAGGGTGTGTCTTTACACCTCTACGCCCGATTGGGAAAATCCCCAAGTCAATATAGAATATTCACCTATGAACGAATCATGGAACGACAGGCTCTCAAAAGAGGAAGCCCATGAGATCGCGTGCAAATATCTGGGGATCTCTATCGACGGCGAAAGCACGGGGGCGTGTGGCTCAACCATTTATTACGATACGGTCGTAGTAGCAGACCCTGACGAGATGAACGGATACTACCACGTGATCTTTTTTGAGGAGTACTACCATCATCACGAAGAGGGATGGAAAACCCGTCCGCCATACGCAATCTATATAGAGGGTGAGATACTCGTCAATGCTGCCACCGGAGAGTGCTTTAAAACAGATCGGAAAATTCTTTGTGAAGCCATTGAAAATGCCGCAAAATATTGGGGAATCAAAGAATGGGACTCCGAGATCAACGCAGGAGTCAAGACGGTTTCAAGCATCAGGATCGCCGATTTTCCGCACTGTGAAAATCCATACTATCGGGTAGTTCTGGAGCGTAAATACTACGTTTGTCACGAGGACGGTTCTGCGGATGCTACGCCCTATAAGGTGGAAACACTGAAAGAGGTGTTTGTTGATATGTGGGATGACAGATGCCTGGAGTCGATTGATATGATCTCTCGCGCCGAGGCGGTCGCAATTGCGAAAATTTATTGGGAAGACTTGGACATTGAGGAAAACGCATATACAATCCACATTGAGAATCCTTCATGGGAGGGGCGTTACATTGTTCAATTAAAGCATTTTGTCGCTGACACATATTCAATTATTGATACTCTTTGGATCGACAAAATCACAGGAGAAGTATATACTCCCGTAGGAAAATGATAATTCTTCACCAAGAGGACGTCACCATCAGGTTCTAGTGGGGGCAACTTCGTGGAGGTTCAAGTCCTCTTACCCGCACCAACAAAAAGGCGGTACGCATAAGCGTGCCGCCTTTTTGTTGGTGCGGGTAACCGGTTTCGCCGAATCCCACCTCCCTTTACGGCTTCGCGTAAGCAAGATGCTGAGGAAGTCAGCAAGAAAAGAGAACCGCGCCGAACGGTCTTTCCCATTTAGAGCAAACTGGGAGGTTGAACGCAGCGCGTTCAAGCTGTTTTGCCGACAACAAAGCAAGGATATACACAACTGCTGGATTCTTGTTTTTGTTTTTCTGTAAGATTATCTTGACTTTTACGTCGATCCGTGCTATAATGTGCGCGATCTATATATTACATCAAAGGAACTAACATTATGAAGCATCATGTCGACGTGAAAGAACTTACATTTGATGTCCTGTATGCGATTCTGGCGGGAATCATTGTCGGTACCGCATACCATTTCTTTCAGAACAGCAACGGATTTGCGCCCGGTGGAGTAGGCGGTCTTGCTACCATCACCTATCACTTCCTTGAGAATAAGGTCAGTTGGTCTATTTTGATGGTCGCTTTCAATCTGCCTATTTTCGTTTTGGTCAGCGCACTGATTAACAAAAAGCTCGGAGCAATCCTGAGCATTTATATGGTTGTTCAGTCCTTCATTCCCCGTTTTTATGATGCCATAGGAGCGAAGCCCTATAGCCTGATCAACAATCAAGAGGACTTCAATATCGTGTTCGCTTGCATTGTGACGGGTGTGATCTCCGGTTATGGATTTTCTTTGATGCTGAAGCGATTCGGCGCGAGCGGCGGTACGTATGGAATCTCCGCTCTGATTAAGAAAGCGAAGCCCGACTTGAACATTGCTTACGTCTCCTTTTTCATGGATGCGAGCGTGGTGTTCATCGCGTTCTTTGTTTACGGCATGAAGATAACCCCCGTGATCTGTACGCTGCTCAACCTGTTCATTGCCAACATCATCGTTGATAACGGCTTGAGCGGTATCAAAAACGGGTTTAAGTTTGAGATCATCACAAGCAATCCCCAGGAATTGTCGAATGAATTGATCGAAAAGCTGCATCGTGGAGTGACCAAGATTCAGGTTCACGGAATGTATTCGGACGCCGATAAATATATGCTGGTCTGCATTGTCCACAAGCGACAGATCGGCGAGGTGATGAAGATTATCAAATCCCATCCCGACACGTTTGCAAGCTTTGAAAAAGTCAATGAAGTGTTTGGAAATTTCAAAAAACGTCCTTGATTTGACCGCGTGAGACGACGGGACAAAAGAGAGCGGGACACCGATCGGTGTCCCGCTCTCTTTTCATGTAAAACGAGAAAGCTCCTTTTCTTGACAGAATTTGATTGAACATTCACAAACAAAAGGACAATTTTTTAGGTATCTGTCACATTGACATTTGCAGGTGGATATGGTATGATATTACTGTAAAAACGAATACTTTCGTATTTACGTTCAAATGAAATGGGAGAAGAAAAAATGGGAAGAATCAAAGTGAGTAGCGTGACTTGGATTCTGATCGCAGCCATGATGATCCCCCTGTTTCTGACGTCGTGCGATCTCTTTGGGGAGGAGCCCTCCGCTCCCTCTGTTTCGGACAGCGACACGACCGAGGAAAACAACGAGCCCCCCAAGGAGGAAGAACCGATGAAGGTTGGAAAGATTGATGGAAGTATGCTGATCAGACAGGATGGCAAGCTGCTCAAAACCGCGGCGGGAGATACGGTGTATCTTCGCGGCATCAACGCAGGTGGTGTGGGCGCGCTTGAAGGCTGGATGCAGGTGGCGTTTGTCAACAACACCGAGCTGACCAGCAGAAGCGTGACCGATTTGTTGATAGAACGCTTTGGCTATGAGAAGACCCTGGAGTTTTGGCAGGAGTATCTGAAGAATTGGTGGGGCGACGCCGATTTCAAGCACTGCAAGGATATGGGCATCAACGTCATTCGTCTCCCCATCACCTATCTACAGGTGGATCCCGCGGCAAACAAGGGATTGATGTATGCGGGGAAGAAGTACGACTTCTCTATGATTGACGACTTCGTCACGCGCGCGGCGGAATATGGAATGTACACGATCATCGACCTTCACGGCGCATACGGCTCGCAGAACGGTCTCGACCATTCGGGCGAGATCCTCGACGCCGCAAACTGTGATTTCTACTACAACAACCGCAAGATGCAGCTCACGGTTGACCTCTGGCGCGCGATGGCGGAGCACTTCAAGGACAATCCCGCCGTTGCGGGCTACGACGTGCTCAACGAGCCGGGTCAGAAACTGGAGGGCGGATATATCTCCGCGACCAATAAGATCCACTGGGACTTCATGGACCGCCTCTACAAGGCGATCCGCGAGGTAGATCAGAACCATCTGGTCATCATTGAGACCATGTGGACGCCGCAGGATCTCCCCGATCCCAAGGACTACGGCTGGGAGAACGTCATGTACTCCATGCACAACTACACCGAGTGCTACGGTAACGATAATTTTGAAAAGCACAAGAGCACGATCGACAACAAGATCGGTCAGATGGTCAACTGCACCTACAACGTCCCCTGGCAGATGGGCGAGTTCACCTGCTACGACAACAAGGCGCAGTGGGAGTACACCTTGAACGCCTTCAACGAGGCGGGCATCCATTGGTGTAACTGGAACTACAAGCTCAACAACACCAACCACAATATGCGCTTCTGGGGTGCGGTGAACATCAGCGTGTACGGAAAGATCGATCTGGTGAACGATTCCTTTGAGGACATTCTCGCGAAGTTGGTCGTCTTCCGCACCGACGGCGAGTACGCAAGTATGCCGAATTTTGAGGACGGAACGAGCTTTGCCTCACTTATGAAAAAATACGCGAAACAGAAATAAAAAGAAAAGAGTGCCGAGAGATCGGCACTCTTTTTTATAAAACGCATACAATACGGGAAATATCAAGGCAACCACTTTTCACGGAGCTTATCCACGGCAGGGATACACATGATGGCATACCCAATCATTCCGCCGCCCACATTGAAAATGATATCGTCTATATCAAACGAGCCCACCCCAAACAGGATCTGACCCAATTCAATGCACAAAACGATGGCAAGCACACATAACGCGGTATTCTTGAAGCTCCGCATTTTCTCAAACAGGCAAGGCAAAAAGCATCCCATCGGCAGGAAAACGATCAGATTGCCAACCAAATTTTTGACTGCAATATCAAGGTTTATGCTGTCGTTTGCGATTCTGACAATGTAATCGTAGACCGTTTTGAAGGGAATGAAGTTTGAATAGAGAAAGAATTCCTCTAACTTGTAGACGCCGGAATAGCGATTGATCCGCTCAATTATGAAGATGTAAATCAACGCAAGACAATAGAAGCCAAAGGCAGACCAAGCGATCGTTTTAAGTGTTTTTTTCATAAAAATCTCCTTCCAAAAACGGGTATTTGAGACCAGTATAGCATCTCAAATGAGCGCTGTCAATAGGGTGGTGGAAGGTTTTTTTATATGGCACTTTTTGAGACCTGAGTGGGGGGAAAATCGCCGTTTTTGACGAATTTTCAACATGCGCTCAAAACGGAGGATAAGCCCTTGTATTTACTCCAGGTAAGGCGCCAGCTCCAGCGCAAAGAGGTGCCCAAGCTTGATCTCGCTGAGCGAATCGTAGTGCGCGAGGTCGGGTTCGCCCTCTGGCTCAAGGGAGCAGGAGAGGTCGCTCGTGTCCACAACACGGTTCAGCTTAGAAAGCGACGCAACGTCGGTTTTTCCTTGATTGACTGCTTCGTAGTAGACCCAGTACGCGGGATTTTTTGCAATGTATGCGTCAATGAAGGCGATCCCGTCCGCCGCGGCGTATTTGGAAAACTCCTCTCGGATGTCCTTAATGAAGTTTTCAAGATGCTCTCCGTAGGCGTTGGATGCCTCCACCGAAAAGCTATCCGACTCGCCCTGCATCCAGCACATTCCTTCAATTTGCACGTCATAGCCCTTGTCGGTCAGGTAGTCAATACTGCTCTGCACAAATGCGACGAAGGACTTGTACAGATCCCCCGTTTTGCCCTTGCTGGAGGGGGAGAGCCATTGCTCGAACAGGTTTGTACCACCCCACGCGCACTTGATGATGAAAAACGTCTCGTTGGGGTACAATTCGTTGAGCTTGTCCGCAAGTCCCAGCTCGGGGCCAAAGCCGTCGCCGATCTCCCCTTGCTCGGTGGAGCACTTGACGAACCCTTCGGAAAGATTCTGCCCCGACAAATAGTTGATGTAGACGTTGTCGTAGCCGTTTTTGTACTCGGCGTATTTTTCTGCCGAAACGTTTTTCTCAAGATAGTCGTCGCGGCTGCAGCCCGATGCATTGGATTGCCCGCCGAGTAGGATCACCCTCGCGACCTTTCCCTCACCGTCGGGGAGGGTGTCGTTCACGGTATAGCGGATTTGATTGGAGGAACAGCCGTACGTTGCAAGGATCGCGCCAAAAAGCAAAGCTATGGCGCACAAAACGGAAACGAGTGTCTTTTTTCTGCGTTTGAGTAGCATAAGTCGAAAACTCCTGTTCTGAAATTTGAATGGATGCGATGGACTATCTTTATTTTAGCATGAAAGCCGATGGTTTTCAAGGCTTTGGAAAATCTTTTTGGAGTGAATTGCCTACGCGTTACCCCTTGGCGGCTGATGTGATCACTTCCCCTGTATATTTATCAATGCATACTTCCGTAAAGATGTCGGCCCCCCCTCTTACGAGGAAAAAATAAGCGGAATAATCGGGATCCCATTTGAATATCGGTGTAAACGTATACGCTCTTTCGTCTCCGTAGGTGTCCTTGATATATTTTTCGGCAATCTTCAACGCCTCTTCTTCCGAAATTTCGTTCTTCCAAGCCGTTTGGAGCGGCTCAAACGTAACAGGGGTCTTGGGATTGTTCTCGATATAGCTCTCAAATTCCGCTTGTGAAACCTCGCTATCCCCAATATAGTACGCTTCTCCGTCGTTCACGACTCTCCATATCGTCTCGGCTTTTCTTTCCACGCCGTCAAAGGAAAGCCGACTCTCGCCGTATTCAAAATTCTCGCCCGTATAATTCCAAGCGTAAGAGCCGTCGGTTTTCAAGTTGTACATATTTCTGAACGTAAAGGGGTACACATAAACCGAAAGTTCATAATACCGCAAAACCAAGATATCACCGCAATCGATCACAAGCTCATTGATCCCATCTCCGTCAATGTCCATGTAAACATATTTCAATTGTTCGACCTCGCCAAGCGGAATTCTCTCGTATGGCGTTTTGAGATCCTTCAATTTGCAGGCAGGCTCCACCGTTGTTCCGTTTACCTCATAAACCAGAATGTCGTTCTTCAGCACTTCGTTATATGCAGTCATGGCATTTTTTTGTTTTCTGATCAGATCCTCTTGCTCGATGGGACGACGGATGGGGTAAGTGATAGAAAACGATTCCCAATTCCACTTCGGTCGGTAAGTAACCTTTAGATCTATTTCGCCCTGGGTAAATTCTGCTCCCTTCACAGGCTTGTTCGTTACAACAGATTTTAATTCAAACAATTTATAAAAAGCGGTTTGATCAAAAATATCCCGAGCAACAATCACACAATCCTCTGAAGGATTCTCCGTTGAGAGCTCCCAATAAGCCACAAGGGTTTCCGTTGATGCGATGACGTTTGAGTATTCTTCCGACAAGCGGTTGTTCTTTACGTCATAATATTTATGAATGTAAACGTCCTTGCCCAGATCGATGCAAATGTCTACGATGGATTCCCCGATCATAGAGAGATTAACAAAATACTTGAGATCTTCGGAAAAGACGGCGTCTCCTTCCGTGTTATAGATCGTATATCGACGCGTGTGTTGGGCGACTTCTTCAATGTTGTAATATGGATGAGTTCTTTCTTCATCGAGTTGAGGAGTCTGGGGGGCGGTTTGAGACGCCGGAATGTCAGTTTGCGCCAAATAATGCTCATAGACATTGCGAAGAGTTTCGTTTATATTGCACGATGTCAACGATGCAGCAAGCACCGTGGAACACGCGAAAGCAGCAATTATTTTTTTCATTTTTACAACCTCCTTTTTTGATTGGTATCTTCACTATAGCATGCGAAAATGTCCCTGTCAATAGGGTGGTGGAAAGTTTTTTTATTTGGCACTTTTTGACGCCCGAGTGGGGGAAAAACACTGATTTTGAAGAATTTGGGGAAGTGGTGAAAACGTAAAAAACAGTACTTGAACTCCGTACAAGCGGCGTCTCTTGTGGAGCGGGAAGGGGAGAGCCATTTCCGCCGCTGTTCCGTTTACTTGCCGACTTCATCGGCATTTTGCGGCTATTGCCTCAAACCCGTAAACGGAGGTACGGGTTCCGCCCGTTTCGCGCGAAAAAAGGGCAGGACACCGATTGGTGCCCTGCTTTTCTAGAATATCGGGACTTGAACTCCGTACAAGCGGCGTCCCCAATGGAGAGGGAAGGGAAAAGACATTTCCGCCGCTATTCCGTTTACTTGCCGACTTCGTCGGCATTTCGCGGCTACGCCTCAAAACCGTAAACGGAGGTACGGGTTCCGCCCGTTTCGCGCAAAAAAGAGCAGGTAGGCGGTTGCCTACCTGCTCTTTTTTGGTGCGGAAAACGGGACTTGAACCCGTACGGTGTGAACCACACGCCCCTCAAACGTGCGCGTCTGCCAGTTCCGCCACTTCCGCGATCGTCTTGTGAAATCCTTCGATTTGCACGCAACAGATATATTATACACTTTTTTTTTAGAAAGTCAAGCCGTTTTTCAGAAAAAGTTTTCGTTTTTTTGAAAAAAATTCATTTTCTTGGCTTTAACCCTTGCATTCTGCTAAAATTATTGTTATAATATTAAGGTTGAAAATTTTAAGTAAAGGAATTGCACACGGTGAGCACACTGCAACAAGAAATCAATCGAAGAAGAACCTTCGCCATTATCTCTCACCCCGACGCGGGAAAAACGACTCTGACTGAGAAATTTTTGCTCTACGGAGGCGCGATTCAGACGGCAGGCTCGGTCAAGGGCAAGCAGTCCGACCGCCACGCGGTTTCCGACTGGATGGAGATGGAGAAGAAAAGAGGAATCTCCATTACCTCCTCCGTCATGCAATTTGAATACGACGGCTACTGCATCAACATCCTCGACACACCCGGACACCAGGACTTCTCGGAGGACACCTACCGAACCCTGATGGCTGCGGACAGCGCCGTGATGGTGATCGACGCCGCAAAGGGAATTGAGCCCCAGACGCGCAAGCTCTTCAAGGTCTGCGCCATGCGCCATATTCCGATCTTTACCTTTATTAACAAGCTCGACCACGAGGCGCGCGATCCCTTTGACCTCATCGACGAGCTGGAAAAGGAATTCGGTATCGGAACCTATCCCATGAACTGGCCCATCGGCTGCGGCGTCAGCTTCAAGGGCGTTTACGACCGCGACGGCAGACGCATCCTTGCCTTTGGCGATTCGCACAGAGGCCGCGACCGTCTCTCCTCCATTGACTGCGACATCAACGATACCGAGAAGCTGGATTCTTTGATCGGCTCGTATGCGCGTGAGGAGCTGACCGAGCAGGTTGAGCTTCTCGACGGCGCATGCTTTGACTTTGACCTGGAGAAGGTCAGAGAGGGCAAGCTCAGTCCCGTGTTCTTCGGTTCTGCCCTGAACAATTTCGGCGTGGAGTTCTTCCTGGAGCACTTCCTCAAGATGACCACCGCGCCTCTTGCACGTAAGACCGAGGCGGAGACGGTTGAGCCCTTTGATCCCACCTTCTCTGCGTTCGTTTTCAAGATTCAGGCAAACATGAACAAGGCGCACCGCGACCGAATCGCGTTTATGCGAATCGTGTCGGGGAAATTTGAGCGCGACACCGAGTATTTCCACGTGCAGGGAGGGAAGGCTCTCCGTCTGTCCCAGCCTCAGCAGATGATGGCGCAGGAGCGCGCGGGCATCACCGAGGCGTATGCGGGGGATATCATCGGCGTGTTCGATCCCGGCATCTTTTCGATCGGTGACACCATTTGCGAGAAGAGCCGAAAGGTGCAGTTTGAGGGGATTCCCACCTTCGCGCCCGAGTGCTTTATCATGGTGGAGCAGACCGACAGCATGAAGCGAAAGCAGTTTGCAAAGGGAATGAACCAGATCGCCCAAGAGGGTGCGATCCAGATCTTCACCGAGCCGGGCGGCGGACTTGAGCGCGTTTACGTCGGCGTGGTCGGTGTGCTTCAGTTTGACGTTCTGGAGTCTCGACTCAAGAGCGAATACGGCGTGACGTATAAGCAATACCCCCAGTCCTACCAGTATATCCGCAGAGTTGCGAACGGAAAGGATCCCTCCAAGCTCCGCTTGTTTGACGTCAAGTGGGTGCAGGACTTCCGTGGAAACGACTATCTGCTCTTCAATAGCGAGTGGCACATCTCCCATACCCTTGACCAGAATGAAGGTCTTGAGCTCGTGGAGTTTGGGCACTGATAACCGGCATTTGGGAAATTGCTGATTGCAAAATAAAAAAATGTTAGCCGCTTTTTCTTTGCAAGAAGGAGGCGCAAAGAAAAAGCTAACAAAAAGAAACGCCGAGAGGGTAATTTCGCGCTCTGCGGAGCGCGAGGAGGGCGTTGCCCCTCCACCCCACAAACTTTTGAAAAAGTTTGATCAAAACTTTTTACAAAATAGATGGTGCTAACCTGTTTATAACAGCAAGACACGCGGTCAGCCAAAAGGCTGACCGCGTGTCTTTTTTTGTTATTCCGCGTAGGAGATAGAGATCCTTCCTGTATCGGTCGTGATCTCGCAAATGCCGCCCTCGGTGGAGCGGGGAACGTCCACTCTGCCTGTGTCACTATGGGCATAGATGACCTTGGACGTGCGGAAGGTTCCCGTGACCGCGCCCGTGTCGGCGGTGACGTTCATCGTTGCCGCGTCGCATCGGTCAAAGGAGATGGAACCCGTGGTTGTTGCGACCCGCAGATGTCCCGATGCGATCAGGTTTGCCATCTTCACGTAGCCCGTGCTTGCGCGCAGATTTGCCGAGGCGCAGGTCACGTCGGTGTAGGTCTGATCTCCCGTGTCGGATTCTGCCGTGAGATTGCCGGATACTGTGAGAGCGGAGATCTCCTTGTCACCCGTCGAGGAAATCAAGGTCGCGTTGACGCAGGTAATGTCGCTCAATATTTGTCTGCCCGTTGAGGATTTGACGTAGAAATCACCCGTTGCATGAATTGCGGTTGCCTCAATGCGACCCGTGGTTGTGGTGAGGCTGACAGAGGCGGGAGCGCAATCGCTGACCTTGACGTTGCCCGTGGAGACCTCGATCTCCAAAGTTCCCGTAACGTTCGCGGATACCGTCACGTTACCCGTGGAGAGCTTGATCTTCAGATTCTCAAAGGAGAGGTCCGCAGGGATCGTGACGTCGCTGGTGCGGGCTTCAAGATTCAGCGTTTGACCCTCGCTTGCGGGAAGATAAACCGTCAACGTGGAGGTGTTAAAGAAGAATCCGAACCTCTGATACCATTTGCGGTTGTCGGTCTGCTTGATCTTGAGAGTATCGTTCTCTACGCTTATCTCGCAGGTGACGTTTTTGGATTCGGCGTATTCGATTTTGCAAATGCCGTCGGTGGCGGGAAGAATTTTGATGTCAATGCCGTACTCCTCATCAATGCAGATGCTTTGGAAGGCATTTTCGGTAGTATAGGTTTTTTGTTCAAACGTTTCGCTTGAAAGCATGGAAAAGTCAAAGCTTTTTGATCCCATGCTGCCTACGAATATCAGACATCCCAAGAGAATCAAAGCGATGCCGATGATTGTCATAATTGTGCCTGCTTTCATATTTATGCTTCCTTTCTGATCATGAGAGATTTGATGCTCAAGCTGATTTTTGTCACCAGCTTAGCCACGCCCTTGACGGCAAGGACGGAGGGGTAAAAGAGGAGGAGCGAAAGTCCTATACAAACCAATGCGCCCGCAAACAAAAGACAGACCAGCGAGGGGTTGCTTGAAGCGGTGAGGTTTAAGAGGGCAATAAAGATCGACCCAAGTCCGCTTGCTGCCAAGGAGATCTCAAGCGCGAACAGAGAGATGACCAAGCAAAAAAGTGTGACGTAGAAGGACACGATCAAGGATACCGCCGTTGCCGCCGCCGCAATGATGAGAGGAAGCCAGACGGGCGCGCCAAGAATCAGGAGTAGTGTCTTCCATCTTTCTTTATTCATGTTCTTTTCTCCTTTCTGACAATGAGAGATTTGATACCCAGCCAAATTTGTTTCGTGAGCTTAACCGTACCCTTAATGGCAAGGATCGAGGGGTGGAAAAGGACGAGAGACAGTCCGATGCAAACCAATGCGACCGAAAACAGGACGCCTGCCGCCAAGGTGTTGCCTCCTGCGACCGGTTGGAGGAGGGACGCGAAGACTGCACCAAGTCCGCTGACCGTCAAAGAAAGATCGACGGCGCACAGACTTACGGTCAGGGTCCAAAGTACGATGTAGAGTGCCAGAATCAAGGACAGCGCGGTCACCGCCAGCGCGATTGCGAGCGGAACCCAGACAGGGGAGCCAACGGAGAGGAGCAGGATCTCCCACGTTTTCAGCTTTCGTTTGGGCTTCACCCGTTCCTTGAGGAGCTTGGTGATGGCGGTCTCCTGCAAAATCACGGCAAAAATCTCGTCCACCGATCCTAGCGTTTCGATGACCTTTTCCTCGGGAAATCCGTCGTCCACATGATCCTCGATCATTTCGCGGTAGTAATTGAGATATCCCTCTGCCTCGTCCTTCGGGAAGACCTCAAGACGCTCGCGGAGAGCTGCTAAAAATTCATCCTTTTTCACGTCTTTTTGTCCTCCTTCGTCACGAATTTGTAGATCATCAGGATCTCCCGCCATTCCTTTTGGAAGTCCTGAATGCGTTTCAGCCCTGCGGGAGTGATGTGATAGTATTTTCGCAGCCTTCCGTTGTGCTCCACGCTGCGAACGGTGAGGAGCTTTGCTTCCTCCAGCCGTCGGAGAATGGGGTAGAGCGTGGACTCCGAAATGTTGACGTAGGGCTTGATGTCCTTGATGATCTGATAGCCGTAGGAATCCTCGTTTTTGATGGCGGCAAGGACGCATACGTCCAAAAGACCGCGCTTCATCTGAATTTCCATATCATACCCCCTTTCACATAATACTATACTACGCATGGTATTGTTTGTCAAGTACTTTTGCAAAAAAAGATTACAAAAAAATATCCCCTCAAATCAGAGGGGATCACGGATCAATCTGTTTATCGTTTGGCTTTGCGTGATTTTCTCGTTTGCGCGGGCGCGTGAGAGACCTTTGGAATCAAGGCGTCTGCCAAGGGATGCGAGCCCTGTCGCTTGAGGTGAAAATACCCGATGACAGAGAAGATTGCCGCGCCGATGAAGTCCACGATCAGATCCTTCATGGTGTCAAAAAGCCCGATGTCAAGGTAACCGTCCACGGTGTAGATCTCGCCGTCAGCGGTCGTGATGACGGTTTGAACGATGTTTTTTACCGCCACGGGTGTTTGCCCGTTTGGAGAAAACCTTCCGCTGGAGATGGCGTGCAGGACGCGATCCTTTTGCATATCTCCGTGCGTCAAAAGATCCAGAAAAAACTCCAAAAACTCCCACAAAACGCCGATGGATAGGGAAAAGCAGCAGGCGACCAACGCGAGATAGAAGGGGGAGAGATGAAAGGTCGCGCTTCTGCGGCGGTTGCAGATCTCCGCCAAGGAAAATCCGAATGCCGCGAAGAGAAATCCGTTGACCCAGTGAAGCAGATCATCCCAAAAAGGAAAGCGCGCGTAGCACATTCCCACCTCTCCGAGAATCTGCGCGCAGAAAACGAAGAGCATGGTGATGATCTTGAGGGTGGCGGAAAGCTCGATGCGGAGCTGATCCTCCAAAAATACGGGGAGAAGAAAAAGCAAAAGGGAAAGAGAGGCGTTGAAGATGCCCAAAAAATCCCGTTGGACAACCGAATAGAGAAGCACCCCGAGCGAGATCAGGCAGAGAAGACAGTAGATGGCATAGACCACCCGATGCGCGCGGATCCTCTCGAAGAGACGGGAGAACAGTCCGCTTTTTTGGGGGCGTGGGCTTTGGCAGAGTGCCATAGGCGTCTCCTTTCGCAAAAGAATCCTCCCATGGACGCTCCGAAGGAATTACTTCTCGGATGGGGAGAATAATTCGGTGGAGAGGTAACGCTCTCCCGTGTCGGGGAGAAGTGCTACGATGATCTTTCCTTTGTTTTCCGTCCGCTTTGCCAGCACAGATGCCGCGTAAAGGGCGGCTCCCGACGAAATGCCAACCAAAATTCCCTCGCTCCGCGCAAAGGCGCGCGCGGCGGCATAGGCTTCCTCTTCGGTTACCGTCAGGATCTCGTCACAGATCTTGGCGTCGTAGTTCTTTGGCACGAAGTTCGCGCCAATGCCCTGAAGTCCGTGCCGACCTGCGTATCCCTTGGAGAGCAGGGGAGAGGACGCAGGCTCGACGGCGACGATGCGGCAGGAAGAATTTCTTTCCTTTATATATGCGCCCGTTCCGCTGAGCGTTCCGCCCGTGCCGACTCCCGCCACGAAGATGTCCACTTGCCCCTCGGTGTCCTCCATGATCTCGGGGCCCGTGGTGAGATAGTGCGCCTCGGGATTTGCGGGATTGTCGAACTGAGAGGGAATCCAGCTGTCGGGAATAGAAGCGGCAAGCTCCTCTGCCTTTTTGATGGCACCCGTCATGCCCTCGCATCCGGGGGTGAGCACCACCTCTGCGCCGTATGCCTTGAGGAGTCGGATGCGCTCGGCACTCATAGAGTCGGGCATGGTCAGGATCACGCGGTAGCCCTCTGCCGCGGCAAGCGCGGAAAGTCCGATTCCCGTGTTTCCGCTGGTGGGCTCGATGATTGTCGCACCGGCGGCAAGCTTTCCCTCTGCCTTGGCGCGCTCGAGCATCGCGAGCGCGACGCGGTCCTTGCTACTGCCTGCGGGATTGAAGCACTCCAGCTTGCACAGCACCGTTGCTTCAAGACCGTTCAAACGGCTAAAGCGCTCGGCGGCAAGGAGAGGGGTGTGACCGATCAGGTGAGAAATATGGTTGCAGATCATAAAAATCTCCTTTGAAGAGTATATGCAAAAGGGAATTTTGGTATGCATTCCCCGAAAATACATTTTTGAGAAAAGAAAAACGCCCCGATCGGTGTGATCGGGGCGGATTCTCCTGTGGGGGAACGGATGGGTTAGCCCTATCCCCGCAACAAATTTGTTAGATCTTAGCCAATAGCGTTGAGCTTCTTGGTGAACTGGCTCTTCTTGCGAGCGGCTGCGTTCTTATGGATGATTCCGTAAGCGGCTGCCTGGTCGATCTTCTTAACAGCGACCTTGTACGCTTCCTGAGCAGCTGCCATATCGCCGGAAGCCAGAGCTGCATCGTACTTCTTGATCTCGGTCTTGAGAGCAGAGCGATACATCTTGTTCTGCAGGGTCTTGGTCTTGATAACCTTAACTCTCTTCTTGGCGGATTTGATATTCGGCATGCTTTTTTACCTCCCTTGAAATTTTAAAAGGTATCGTATGCTTGAAAACGGCGCCTGAGAGGGTGCGCTCGGTTTTCATCCATATACTCCGATATTCTACCACATTTGTTTTCAAATTGCAAGAGCTTTTTCAAAAAAAATATATTTTTTTGCGACTTTGTTCATTTTGCCGATTTTGAGCGTGAAAAAGCAATTTTTTCATGTCAAAGAGCGCAATTTTCCAAAAATTTGGTTTTGGAGGCAAAAAGCGAAGAAAATTCAAAAAAATTCGCCAATAGAAGAAAAAATAGTGAAAAAAGTCTTGACAAAGAAAAAAAAGGGTGATATAATAGTAAACTGCATTATAATCGCCTGATTATGCACGCTTTTCAAAAGGCCTGCAAAATTGTCCGACAGCAATTTGCACAAAAACGTCTTTTGAAGCCATGTTTTTTCGGGCAGTGAATAAGGTCACAAAAATGCGATAAATAACCGATTGGAGTGATTTTTACCAATGATCAAATTAAAAGAGCAACGGCTTGGTCAGAACACGAGAAAGAGCTTCTCCAGATCCCAATTCGACTATCCGCTTCCGAATTTGGTTGAGATCCAGACCAAATCCTACAAGTGGTTCTTGGAGGAAGGATTGCGGGAGGTTTTGCAGGATGTTTCTCCTATCACCGACTTCTCCGGAAATCTGGTGATCGAGTTCGTCGAGTACACACTCGATACCACGAAGCCGAAGTACCCTGTGGAGGAGTGCAAGGAGAGAGACGTCAACTATGCGGCTCCCTTGAGAGTCAAGGTGCGCTTGACCAACAAACAGACCGAAGAGGTTAAGGAAGCGGACATCTTCATGGGTGATTTCCCCCTGATGACCGAGACCGGAACCTTCGTGATCAACGGTGCGGAAAGAGTTATTGTTTCCCAGATCATCCGTTCCCCCGGAATGTACTATGCCTTTGAAATTGATAAGGCCGGTAAAAAGACCTACACCACGCAGGTGATCCCCTACCGCGGCGCATGGCTGGAGTATGAGGTTGACACCAACGGCGTGATGTACGTTCGTATTGATAAGAATCGCAAGCTTCCTCTGACGATGTTCATCCGCGCGCTCGGCATTGAGAGCAACGAGGAGATTCTGGAGAAGTTCGGCGAGGACGATCACTTCACTCTTACCTTTGAAAAGGATGAATCTGCCGCACTGGCAGAGCGCAACCACACCTCTCTCGGCGTTGAGGCACTCAAGGAGATCTACAAGAAGCTCCGTCCGGGTGAGCCTCCCATCGAGGATGCAGCGCGCACCCTGATCAACAACTATTTCTTCGATGCGAAGAGATACGATATCGCACCTGTCGGACGATATAAATATAATAAGAAGATGTCCATTCACAACCGCATCGCGAACCACCGCGCGGCAGAGGACGTTGTCAGCCCCTTCACGGGCGAGCTCCTTTGCGGTGAGGGTGAGGTCATTACGCGCGAGATGGCGCTTGCCATTGAGCACGCAGGTGTGAATGAAATCAATATCCTTCTGGACAACGGATACAAGCTGAAGGTTCTCGGTAACAACACCGTAGAGCCCGAGTATCTGCTTGGCTTTGATCTGCGCGATTGCGGCATCAAGGAGAAGGCAAGCATTCCCGTGCTTCTCGAGATCATGCAGGAGTGCGAGGGCGACGTGGACGCCATCAAGGAGATGGCAAAGAGACGCATCGCAGAGCTTTGCCCCAAGCATATTACAAAGGATGATATTTTTGCATCCATCAGCTATCTGGTCAACCTCATGCACGACGTTGGCTCTGTGGACGATATCGACCACTTGGGCAACCGCCGTATCCGTTCTGTCGGTGAGCAGCTTCAGAATCAGCTCCGTATCGGATTCACCCGTATGGATAAGATCATCAAGGAGCGTATGACCACGCAGGATAACGAGAAGCTGACGGTACAGGCACTGATCAACATCCGTCCTATCACCACTGCGATCCGCGAGTTCTTCGGATCCAGCCAGCTCTCTCAGTTCATGGATCAGAACAACCCCCTGGCAGAGCTCAGCCACAAGCGCCGTCTGTCCGCGCTTGGTCCCGGAGGACTTTCCCGTGACCGTGCGTCCTTCGACGTCCGTGACGTTCACTATACACAGTATGGTAGAGTTTGTCCCGTTGAGTCTCCTGAAGGACCTAACATCGGTCTGATTTCCTATCTGGCAACCTATGCCCGTATTTCGGACTACGGCTTCATCGAGGCTCCTTACCGCAAGGTTGAGCACATTCAGAATGCCGACGGAACGATCAGCCACCGCGTGTCCGACGAGGTGGAGTACATGACCGCTGACGTAGAGGATCACTATATCGTAGCGCAGGCAAACGAGCCTCTTGATGAGAACGGTTGCTTTATCAACGCAAAGGTCATCGGCCGTGACAAGACCGAGATCGTGGAGGTGGATGCTTCCGCGGTTGAGTACATGGACGTTGCGCCCAAGATGCTGATTTCCGTTGCATCCGCGATGATCCCCTTCCTGGAGAACGACGATAACACCCGTGCGCTCATGGGATCGAACATGCAGAAGCAGGCGGTTCCGCTGATGGTCAGCGATTCCCCGATCGTCGGAACGGGTATGGAGTACAAGGCAGCGCTCGATTCGGGCGTTGTGGTGACTGCCGCAAGAGCGGGCTACGTTGAGCGCGTACAGGCTGACGAGATCCGCATCGTGACCGAGAGCGGCGTGAAGGATATTTATCCTCTGGTGAAGTTCAAGAGAACCAACCAGGGAACCTGCTTCAACCAGAAGCCCGTCGTGAAGAAGGGTGATTGCGTTGAGGAGGGTCAGGTCATTGCAGACGGTCCCGCGACCTACCAGGGAGAGGTTTCTCTGGGTAAGAACGCGCTGATCGGATTCATGACCTGGGAAGGCTATAACTACGAGGATGCAGTTCTTCTGAACGAGCGTCTGGTAAGAGATGACGTTTATACGTCTCTCCATATTGAGGAGCACACCATCGAAGCGCGTGACACCAAGCTCGGTCCGGAGGAGATCACGAGAGAGATCCCCAACGTCGGCGAGGACGTTCTGCGCGACCTCAATGCAGAGGGTATCGTCAAGAAGGGAACCGAGGTTCGTTCCGGCGATATTCTGGTTGGTAAGATCACGCCCAAGGGTGAGACCGAGCTGACCGCAGAGGAGCGTCTGCTCCGTGCAATCTTCGGTGAAAAGTCCAGAGAGGTCCGCGATACCTCCCTGCGTCTGGCACACGGTGAATCGGGTATCGTCGTTGATGTACGCGTCTTCTCCCACGATCAGGGAGACGAGCTGCCCGCAGGTGTGAACAAGGTTGTAAAGGTTTATATCGCACAGAAGAGAAAGATCTCCGTGGGAGATAAGATGGCAGGACGTCACGGTAATAAGGGTGTCGTTTCCCGCATTCTGCCCCCCGAGGATATGCCTTACTTGCCCGACGGTACGCCTCTGGATATCGTTTTGAATCCTCTGGGCGTTCCTTCCCGTATGAACATCGGTCAGGTGCTTGAGGTTCACTTGGGAATTGCGGCAAGAAAGCTTGGCTGGAAGATCATGACCCCCGTGTTCGACGGCGCAAACGAGAAGGATATTCTCGAGTGCCTGAAGGAAGCGGGACTGCAGAGAGATATCTTCCCGCTGGAGAACCCCGAAGGAAAGCCTCTGTTTGAGGAGACCACCGACGAGGAGACCGGCGTTAAGTCTCTGCGCGAATTGAGTGCAGAGGAGAGAGCTGACGAAGCCTTCATGAACAAGCTTCGTGAGGAGAAGCGCCTCAAGATCCTGGACGGTAAGACCGTTCTCTACGACGGAAGAACCGGAGAAGCGTTTGATAACCCCGTAACGGTGGGTATCATGTACTACTTGAAGCTTCACCATCTGGTTGACGATAAGATCCACGCTCGTTCCACCGGTCCTTACTCGCTCGTTACGCAGCAGCCTCTGGGAGGAAAAGCCCAGTTCGGCGGACAGCGTTTCGGAGAAATGGAGGTTTGGGCTCTGGAGGCATACGGTGCAGCATACACGCTGCAGGAGCTTCTGACCGTCAAGTCCGACGATATCAACGGACGTCGCCGCGCATTCGAGGCGATCACCAAGGGACAGAACATTCCGACTCCCGGTATTCCCGAATCCTTTAAGGTGCTGGTGAAGGAATTGCAGTCCTTGGCTCTGGACGTTCGCGTACAGGATAAGGAAGGAAACGAGATTGATCTTTCCGAGCTTTGCCGCGATGACGATCCGTACCCGATCAGCCGCGTAGACGCAGCAGCCATCAGTGAGGCGTTGAGTCAGCACGGAGATGATGACGACGAGCTTCGCAAGTCCTTCCAGATCGAGAATGACGACGAGGCAGACGTAGACGAGGATGACTACGTTTACGAGGAAGAAGAGATTGCTGAGGAATACGGTTCGGATTTCTATGGCGATGAAGCAGATGAATAAGGAAGATTGCAGAGGGAGATAACACGGTGGAGAATAAGGAATTTTATTCAATCAAAATCGGTCTGGCTTCCCCCGAAAAGATTCGGGAATGGTCCTACGGTGAAGTGACCAAGCCGGAAACCATCAACTACCGCACGCTCAAAGCCGAAACAGGCGGATTGTTCTGCGAGCGCATCTTTGGCCCGACCAAGGACGGTGCTTGTATGTGCGGAAAGTATAAGAATTCCCATAGCAAGGAAGTATATAAGTGCGAGAAGTGCGGCGTTGACGTGACCACCAAAAAGGTCCGCCGCGAGCGCATGGGACACATTGATCTGGCGTGCCCGGTGTCTCATATCTGGTATTTCAAGGCCGTTCCCTCCAGAATGGCGTTGGTGCTCGATATGTCCCCCAAAGCGCTGGAGCAGGTGCTGTATTTTGCAGAGCACGTGGTTCTGGATCCCGGAAACACGCCGCTCGAGAAGCGCGCAGTTCTGAGCGAAAAGCAGTATAACGAATACCGTGAGCTTTACGAGGACGAATTCCGCGTGGGTATGGGTGCCGAGGCGATCAAGGAGCTTCTCAGAGACGTGAACGTTGAGGAAACGTGCAACGCGCTCAAGGAAGAGCTGAAGACTGCATCGGGCCAGAAGAAGACCAGAATTATCAAGCGTCTGGAGGTCATGGAGGCGTTCAGAAAATCGGGCAATCAGCTGGAATGGATGATTCTTGACGTGATTCCCGTAACGCCCCCCGATATCCGTCCGATGACGCAGCTCGACGGCGGAAGATTTGCTTCCTCCGACCTCAACGAGCTTTATCGCCGCGTGATTGCGCGTAACAACCGTCTCAAGAAGCTCATGGAGATCCGCACGCCGGATATCGTGATCCGAAACGAGAAGAGAATGCTGCAGGAAGCAGTAGACGCGCTGATCGACAACGGCAAGAGAGGGAAGCCCGTTACGGGTGCTTCCAACCGTCCGCTCAAGTCGCTCTCCGAGATGCTCCGCGGTAAGCAGGGACGCTTCCGTCAGAACCTCTTGGGTAAGCGTGTTGACTATTCCGGACGTTCGGTAATCGTCGTTGGCCCGAACCTCAAGATCTATCAGTGCGGTCTGCCTAAGGAAATGGCGATCGAGCTGTTCAAGCCCTTCGTGGTCAAGAGACTGGTCGAGATGGGTAAGGCAACCAACATGAAGGACGCGCAGAAGAAGATCGACCGCGCGTACGATCCTGCAAACGCACCCGTTTGGGACGCTTTGGAAAACGTAATCAAGGAGCACCCCGTTCTTCTGAACCGTGCGCCTACCTTGCACCGTTTGTCCATTCAGGCGTTCGAGCCCATTCTGGTAGAGGGTAGAGCAATCAAGCTTCACCCGCTGGTATGTCCTGCATTTAACGCAGACTTTGACGGTGACCAGATGCCTGTACACGTTCCGCTGTCCGCAGAGGCGCAGGCAGAGGCGCGTTTCCTGATGCTGTCCGCAAACAATCTGCTTAAGCCCATGGACGGTAAGGCAGTAACCGTTCCGTCTCAGGATATGATCCTCGGAGCATACTATCTGACCATGGATAAGGACGGCGAGCCGGGTGACCGCAAGCCCAGACTCAACGAGAGCGGCGAGATCGTTCGCGATGAGAAGGGTGAGATCGTTTACGATTATCAGATCTTCCGCAACATGGACGAGGCGGAGATGGCATACGCAAACGGCAAGCTTGGATTGCACTCCAAGATCCGCATCCGTATGTTCAAGACCATTGACGGCGTAGAGAAATCCGCTGTCATTACCGCGACCCTCGGACGACTCATTTACAACCGCGCAATTCCCCAGAATCTGGGATTTGTTGATAGATCCAAGCCCGGAAACGAGTTCCTGCTTGAGGTTGACTTCGTAACCAAGAAGAAGCAGCTCGGTCAGATCATCGACCGCTGCATCCGCAATAACGGATCCTCTGTCTGCGCGGATATGCTGGATGAGATCAAGGCACTGGGATACAAGTATTCCACCAGAGCATCCTTCTCCATCTCGGTTTACGATATGACCATTCCGGAGGAGAAGCAGGATCTGATTGCAGAGGCGCAGAAGAAGGTAGACGTGCTCAACGGCTGCTTCCGTCGAGGCGAGTTCTCCGACGAGGAGCGCTACAACGCAGTCGTCAAGCTTTGGGATAATACCACCAATGCCGTTACCGCGGCGCTTCAGAACAGCTTCAGCCAGTTCAACCCGATCAAGATCATGTCTGATTCGGGAGCCCGTGGATCTGTTGCGCAGATGCGTCAGCTTGCAGGTATGCGTGGATTGATGTTTGCGACCAACGGCCGTACCATCGAGATCCCGATTAAGTCCAACTTCCGTGAAGGCTTGAACATTCTCGAGTACTTCATGGGTGCAAAGGGTTCCCGTAAGTCCCTGTCGGATACCGCACTTCGTACCGCAGACTCCGGATACCTGACCAGACGTCTGGTTGACGTATCTCAGGACGTGATCGTTCGTACCGTCAAGTGTGATACCACCGAGGGATCGGTTGTAACCGATATTATCGATGAGAAGGATAAGAATATCCTTGAGCCTCTGGCTGACCGTATCGTGGGTAGATTTACCATGGGACCGGTGCTGCATCCCGTAACGGGTGAGGTCCTCATTGAGGATGACACCATGATCACCGAGGATATGGCAAAGATGCTGGAGGATGCGGACATTCACGCAGTGAAGATCCGTACCGTCATCAACTGTCATGCACAGCACGGTATTTGCGCGCATTGCTACGGCGCTGACCTCGCGAACGGCAAGCTCGTTAACGTAGGTGAGGCTGTTGGTATCATCGCTGCGCAGTCCATCGGTGAGCCCGGTACGCAGCTGACCATGAGAACCTTCCACTCCGGAGGAGTTGCAGGTTCGGATATTACCCAGGGTCTGCCCCGTGTCGAGGAATTGTTCGAGGCACGTCAGCCCAAGAAGGCTGCGATCATGTGTGAGGTCAACGGATCCGCGCATATTTCCACCGGTGAGAACTCCATTCACATTGTCACGGTTCATCCCGATGCAGATCAGCCCGAGGGTGTGATCGGTGAGGTGAAGGAATATCAGATTCCTTACGGAACCAAGCTCGCCATCATCGAGGGTCAGCACCTTGAGGTTGGTCAGGCGATCACCGAGGGTAACAAGTCTCCTGCAGACGTCATGAGAATCCTTGGTCTGAAGAGCGTATACGATTATCTGATCATGGAGATCCAGAAGGTTTACCGTTCGCAGTCCTGTAACGTGAACGATAAGCACGTTGAGATCATTGCGCGTCAGATGACCAGAAAGATCTCTGTCGAGGACGGCGGCGATACCGATCTGTTGGTCGGCTCCCGCGTGGACGTGACCGAGTTTGAGAGAGCAAACAACGAGGTGAAGGCAAGAATGGAGGCCGGCGAGACCGGACTCAGAGAAGCGACCGGTAAGACGGTTCTTCTGGGTATCACCAAGGCGTCTCTCCAGACCGAGTCCTTTATGTCCGCAGCTTCCTTCCAGGAAACCACCAAGGTGCTCACCGAGGCGGCGATCGAAGGAAAGGTTGACTATCTCAGAGGTCTTAAGGAAAACGTCATCATCGGTAAGCTCATTCCCGCAGGTACGGGTATGGAATGCTACAAGAACGTTGGCGTTAGCAAGGTCGAAGAGCCCGAGACCGAGGCTGTTTGATCCCATATGGAATAACCGATCGACGGCGCCCCGACTTGCGGGACGCCGTTTTCGTACAAATTCGTGAATAACAGTGAAAAAATATGTAAATAATCCGTTTTGACGTCGCGAGATTTGTGCAAAAAGTAGAAAATTTCGCAGGAAAAAGAACCCGCTTGACAAAATGGCGGGGGAGTGATATAATAAACTGTATTTTGTTGGCATAAAGCCATAACTATGCCTACAGATCAATTGCGGCAGTTTCACACGGCCAGAGGTCGGGTGTCTGTATATAAACATTAAAATAAATGAAGAAGGAGGAAATCTGAGAATGCCAACTTTTAACCAGCTTGTCAGACAGGGCCGCGGAGAAAAGGTATACAAGTCCAAGTCTCCCGTGCTTCAGAAGGGATTCAACTCTCTGAAGAATGCCACGATTGACCAGTCTGCACCCCAGAAGAGAGGCGTTTGCACGAAGGTGTCCACCACCAGCCCGAAGAAGCCTAACTCTGCAATGAGAAAGATTGCGAGAGTAAGACTGACCAACGGCCTTGAGGCAACCGTCTACATTCCCGGCATCGGACACAACCTGCAGGAGCACTCCGTCGTATTGATTCGCGGCGGTAGAGTAAGAGACCTGCCTGGTGTACGTTACCACATCATTCGTGGTACGCTGGATGCACAGGGCGTTGCAAACCGTAACCAGAGCCGCTCTAAGTACGGAGCAAAGGTCGCTAAGAAGAAGTAATTTCTTTTAGCAAAACACAACTGAAAAGCAAGTTCAGCCGTCAGATTTCCGTGAATTTTAATGTTTATATTCACCCGACGGCGCTAACAGAAGAACGCTTTTGAGTACCAATGATTTCATAATATTGATGAAGGAGGGAAGTACAGTGCCGAGAAGAGGTCGTATTACCAAAAGAGACGTATTGCCGGATCCGTTGTACGGTTCCAAACTGGTAACCAAGCTGATTAACAACGTGATGTATGATGGCAAGAAGGGCGTAGCCCAGACAATTGTTTACGATGCATTCAAGCTCGTAGAAGAAAAGGTTGGTCAGAATCCCCTGGACGTATTCCAGGAAGCTCTTGAGAACGTGATGCCCGTTCTGGAGGTTAAGGCTCGCCGTGTAGGCGGTTCCACCTACCAGGTTCCGATGGAAGTAAGAGCTGAGCGCCGTCAGACGCTTGGACTCCGTTGGATGATCCTGTTCGCAAGAAAGCGTGGAGAGAAGACCATGGCAGAGAGACTCGCAGCAGAGATCCTCGATGCAAAGAACAGCGCAGGCGGAGCTTTCAAGAAGAAGGAAGAAACTCACCGTATGGCAGAAGCAAACAAGGCGTTTGCTCACTACAGATATTGATCTGTTGCCTAAGTTGATCAAGGAGAAGAATCAATGGCAAGAGAATATTCGCTTCAAAATACCAGAAATATCGGTATCATGGCGCACATCGACGCAGGTAAGACCACTACCACCGAGCGTATCCTGTTCTACACGGGTAAGACCCACAAGCTGGGTGAGACGCACGATGGCGGTGCTACCATGGACTGGATGGCGCAGGAGCAGGAGAGAGGTATTACCATTACTTCTGCAGCTACCACCTGTTTCTGGAAGGATAACCGTATCAACATCATTGATACCCCCGGCCACGTTGACTTTACCGTTGAGGTAGAGCGTTCCCTGCGTGTACTTGACGGTTCCGTAACCGTTCTTTGCGCAAAGGGAGGCGTTGAGCCTCAGTCTGAAACCGTTTGGAGACAGGCTGATAAATATAAGGTACCGCGTATGGTGTACGTCAACAAGATGGACATTACCGGTGCTGATTTCTACCGCGTTGTAGATATGCTGCACACCAGACTGCATGCAAACGGTGTTCCGATTCAGTTGCCCATCGGACATGACATGACCTTCCGCGGCATCGTCGACTTGATGACCATGGAAGCTGACGTGTACTACGATGACCTGGGTAAGGACATGCGCGTGGAGCCCATTCCGGAGGATATGCTGGAGCAGGCTCAGCAGTACCGTGAGCAGATGGTAGAGGCAATTGCCGCTACCGATGACGCACTGATGGAGAAATACCTGGAGGGCGAGGAGCTGACCATTGACGAGCTCAAGGCAGCACTTCGTAAGGCAACCATCGCGAACGAGATCGTTCCCGTGGTTTGCGGAACCTCTTACCGTAACAAGGGTGTTCAGAAGCTGCTTGATGCAGTGGTTGATTTCATGCCCTGTCCTACGGACATTCCTGCTATTCGCGGTGTAAACCCTGATAGCGGTGAGGAAGAGGAGAGACACTCCTCCGATACCGAGCCCTTCTCCGCTCTTGCATTCAAGATCATGACCGACCCGTTCGTTGGAAAGCTTTGCTACTTCCGCGTATATTCGGGCGTTGTGAACGCAGGTGACGTTGTTTACAACTCCACCAAGGGCAAGACCGAGCGTTTGGGACGTATCCTTCAGATGCATGCAAACGAGAGAAAGGATATCGACTGCTGCTACTGCGGAGATATCGCCGCTGCAATCGGTGTGAAGAACACCACCACCGGTGACACCTTCTGCGATGAGAAGCATCCCGTTATCCTCGAATCTATGGAATTCCCGGAGCCTGTTATCCGCGTAGCCATCGAGCCCAAGACCCGCGCGGGTCAGGAGAAGATGGGTCTTGCGCTGGCAAAGCTGGCAGAGGAAGACCCCACGTTCCGCACCTATACGGACGATGAAACCGGACAGACCATCATCGCCGGAATGGGCGAGCTCCACCTTGAGATCATCGTTGACAGATTGCTCCGTGAGTTCAAGGTAGAGGCAAACATCGGTAAGCCTCAGGTTGCATACAAGGAGACCATCCGCAAGCTGGTCGACCACGAGTGCAAGTACAAGAAGCAGTCCGGTGGTTCCGGTCAGTACGGTCACGTTAAGATTATCGTTGAGCCCGCAGAGCAGGGCACCGGCTATG
>JAZSBE010000037.1:0-19279 GCA_045602215.1 Eubacteriales bacterium
GATATTCTATATAATTTTTTTTTCATTTTTTTCGAATAAAGTCTTGAAAAAAACAGAAAAAGTGATATAATAATATCGGTTTATTTTTTTCTTGAACGAAAGGACAACAATTATGAAAAAACTTTATTGCGGAAAGACGAAGGATGTTTACGGTCTTGACAACGGCAACGTGATGCTGAAGTTCAAGGATGATTGCACCGGAAAAGACGGCGTGTTTGATCCCGGCGAGAACACCGTAGGGCTTACGATCGAAGGAATCGGAAAGGCAAATCTGCAGACGTCTGTATATTATTTTGAGGTTCTCAAGAAGGCCGGCATCAAGACCCACTATGTCAGCGCAAACGTTGAGGATGCTACCATGGAAGTTCTGCCCGGAAAGGTTTTCGGTCACGGACTGGAGGTTATTTGCCGTCTGGTAGCTACCGGTAGCTTCATTCGCAGATACGGCGAATATATCAAGGACGGAACGCCTTTGGAGGGCGGCTACGTTGAGTGCACCTTCAAGAACGATGAAAAAGGCGATCCGTTGGTTACCGGCGAGGGTCTGGCAGCGCTTGGCGTTATGAGCCCTGAGATGTTTGAGAGCATGAAGGAGCAGACACTGAAGATCACAAAGATCGTAGCAGACGACCTCAAGACCATCGGACTTGACCTGTGGGATATCAAGTTTGAGTTTGGTTACAACAACGATGAGGTCATCCTGATCGACGAGATCGCTTCCGGTAATATGCGTGTATACCAGGGCGACAAGATCGTTGATCCCGTTGAGCTTACCAAGCTGATTCTGAACCGCTAATTCATATAAAAAAGAGGCTTTGATGCAAAAAACTGCGCCAAAGCCTCTTTTTTACGTCTTTTTACTCCCCCCCAACTATACAAAATTTGTCTTTTGTATAGTAGTCTATATGTGCCAAGATGGGAATGGTTTCTACTCCTCCTCGCTCAAATGAACGCCCCGCCGTGCTCAGAGAGTCTGAGATGCGGCGGGGCTATTTGGCGATTGTGAAGAATTATGCTTCTTCTCCCTTGAACGGAAGCAGTCGGAAAGCAAACTGATAGTTTCCTTCTCCGATCCGATACTTCTCGTCAACCTTTGGTCCACAGGAGTTCGATCCGATCGCCGCCGTGCGGTAATCAATATTTACTACCGTTTCCTTCTTCGGAGACAGCTCGTAGTCATGGCGCGTCCAAGTGATCTGGTGCGGCGTGAAATGCGAGCAGTTGAAGCTGATCGTCTCGGTGTCGTTTGCAGGGGTCACCTTAATACCCTGACCCGCCTCGGAGCAAACCTTCATCCAGTGCGTTTCCACGTGAGCCATGTTTTCCTGCGGGAAAATGTAGTGCTCAAAATGATCGGTAACCGTTGTACCGTATACTCCCACAAGTCCTGCCAGACGCTTATCCTGGTAGGTTTCCATCGGTCCGCAACCGAAATAAGAGAGCTTTTCGGTTCCCTCCGGCATCTCAAACTGGACGCCAAGTCTCGGGAGCATATAAGCATCCTTGTTCAGCGCACCAACGGAAATATCGCAATCCAGCACCACGCCCGCCGCGGGAGCAAATACGTAGCGCATTCTTCCCTTCAGAAGGATGGGACGGGTTTCTGCCCCCATCGTGAAATCGGTGGCGATTACGATTTTCCTATCCGAATTGGATTCCACGGAACAGCCTGCACATCTTACCTTCATACGGTCAAAGCCGTAATTCAGCCATGCGTACTGGATCCAACGCTCGTTGTCGGTCGGCGCGCGCCAAATGGTCGGTTGAATGGGCGTGGAAAGCAGTTCCTTGCCGTGATCTACGATGGACGAAATCATACCGCTCGTGCGATTGACCGTGTAGACCGTATCGCCGCTCTTGACGGTATAGTTGAGCGCATCCTCCGAAAGCCCGAAGGCAACGCCCGTAAGCGCCACAAGGGGCTGAGGCTGAACCGAAGCCACGGTAGGAATCCGGACCTGCTCTACGCCAACCTCGTAGCCGAAATCGCACCATTCGGTAGCTTGATTGGAGCGATAGGACACCGTGAAATAGCAAATGCCATCCAAATTCTCAAGCGTTCCCTCGGGAAGCTTGTAGCGTTTGGTTGTCTGCGGTGCGATGTTCAAGGCGGGGATTCTTCCCTGTCTGACCGTCACGCCGTTGCGCTCCACCTTCCAGTAGAGATCAAGATCAGTTACGTCGGTGAAGAAACGGTGATTTTTGATGCTGAAGCTTCCCTTTTCAAAATCCACGTTATACATTCTGCAAGGACGAAGAACCTGCTTCATCTCAAGCATTCCGGTGTGAGGACGTCTGTCGGGGTACAACAGTCCGTCCACGCAGAAGTTGGAGTCATTGATGGTGTGACCCATATCTCCGCCGTAAATATACTTAGAATTTCCGGGTGTGCCGATATCCACCGAGTGGTCGGTCAACTCCCATACGCATCCGCCGAAGAAGCTGTCGTGCTTGAAGATCAACTTCCAGTATTCCTCGAGGTCTCCGGGGCCGTTACCCATTGCGTGGCAGTACTCGCAAAGGAAGAAGGGCTTGTCATAGCCGAGATACGTAGCAATATCACTTGCGCTGGTTCCGGATGACGTTGCGCCGGGAGTGTAAGGAATATACATTCCGCCGTGAACGTCAAAATAATCGAATCCTTCGGGAGCTCTTCCCTTCGGATCTTCGTGTTTCAGCTTATCAAAGCGTCTGGATCCGTCCTCGCAGTGAACGATACAACCGGGAATACGGCGGCGGAAATACTCGCTCATCAGACGGTGATTCAGTCCCGTACCGCTTTCGTTTCCGACAGACCACATCAGAATGCAGGCGTGGTTCTTGTCTCTTTCCAGCATTCTTTCGGCGCGATCAAGGTACGCCTCGCTCCATTCGGGATTATCGGTCAGCCAATCCCAATTCTTGATGTAATCCATACCGTGCGTCTCAACGTCCGCCTCGTCGCATACGTAGAAGCCGTAGCGGTCGCAAAGCTCGTAGAAGCGAGGATCGTTCGGATAGTGGCTGGTACGAACGAAGTTGACGTTGTTCGCTTTGAGAATCATCAGATCGCGGATCATATGCTCCATCGGAGTTGCCGCGCCGAGCTGAGGATGGCTATCGTGGCGGTTGACGCCCTTTGCCTTGACCTTCTTGCCGTTGATATAAACGACCTTTCCCTTGATCTCAAAGCGACGGATACCGATCTCCTGACGGATGATTTCAGAGCCGATCGTCAGATACAGCTCATACAGACGGGGCTGCTCGTCGTTCCAAAGAACGGGATTGACAAGATCAAAGGAGATCTCTCCCTCGCCGTCAACGTTCAGACTTCCCTCTTCAACCGCCTCTCCGCAGGGACATACCAAGCGGTAACCAACCTCTGCCTTGCCGTTCAGATTCAGCTTTGCGTTGATCTTTGCGGCATCAAAGGATTCGCTCGTCTCGGTCAGAATCTGGAGGTCCTCGAGGCACACCTTGTCACGAAGGAGCAGATAAACCTCACGGAAGATACCCGAGGAACGGATTTTGTCCTGATCCTCAAGATAAGAGCCGTCGCACCACTTGAAGACGAGCACCTTGAGCTGGTTCACGCCTTCGTTCAGGTAAGGATTGATGGTAAATTCGGAGGTCATATGGCTGACCTGACTGTATCCTACAAACTTTCCGTTGATATAAACGTAGAAACAGGAATCCACACCCTCAAACACCAAGCGGATCACGCGGTTGGCAATGGCGTCCGCGTCCACTTCAAAGGTGCGTGTGTAAAGGCCGCAGGGGTTCTCATCGGGAACGTGAGGCGGCTCTACGGGAAAAGGATATCTGAAATTGGTATACTGAGGCTTGTCATAGCCGCGATTGAGCGCAAATTGCCAGCTCATGGGCACGGTCAGAAGGTCCGCAGGCTGCGCGTCAAATTCAGGAGAGAGAAAATCTCCAAGCTCACGAGCCGACTTGAAGAAGCGGAACGCCCACTCGCCGCACAGAGAGAAAAAACGATCGCTTCGGCTGCGGTTTGCAGCCTTTGCGGCTTCCACGCTCTGATAAGGAATGAAATAAGCGTGAGGCTTTTCGCATCCCACGTGGAGCGTTTTCAGATCCTTGTGAAAATTGAGTTCACAGTTCATGTCAAAAGTTCCTTTCCTTTGGAAATCACGTATTGCATTTGACTTTTTCGTGTCATTTTACTACATTCTAATTATATCATACAAGGCTGTCATTGTCAACGCTTTTTCCCTCTTTGGGCAGGTTTTCACGCAAAAGAAAACCCTGCCGCGGGCGATGTTACTCGCTCGCGGCAGGGCCGCATATTACGTTAGGCTAAAAGTTAATTCTGAAAAGAATTAGTCTTCCTTGCGCTTGCCGAGGCAAACTGCGCCAGCCATGATAGATGCGAAGAGGATTCCAGCTGCGCTTGCAACTACAGACTTACAGCCCTTCTTCTTAGCAGCGGGCTCGGTGGTTCCGGGAGCAGGCTCGGTGGTTCCGGGAGCGGGCTCGGTGGTTCCGGGAGCAGGCTCGGTGGTTCCGGGAGCAGGCTCGGTGGTGTTATCACCCTCGTCCTCGCCGGGCTCATCGGGAGTCTCGGGAGTCTCGGGAGCAGGGTTAGCTGCAGCGTAGAGAGCAACTACATCGTTCGGGAGAGCTACGCCATCAACGATCGTGAAGTAATCCGTGAGGGTAACCGTAGTGGTTACAGGGTTCTCGGGATCGGTATCATCCGTGGAGGTGAATACCAGGGAAGTGATCTCTGCAGGGACTGCAGTCACGATGGTATTGGTTATGGTCTGGGTAGCGCCCTTACCGATGATCTGTGCATAGATTGCCTCGGTGTCATTGTGGATCAAGCCACCAACTACATTGTTGAGGTTAACAGTAGAACCGGAAGCTCCGATACCAATTGCAACACCATTGTTGTAATCATACATTGTGGAAGCAACAGTCTTGAGGTAACCTGCAACGATTACGTTTTCCATAGTAACAACGTCAGAAGTGTTTCCGCCCTGCGTGTTTGCAATGATTCCTGCAAACTTGTTGATCGCACCTTCGGAAGTGAGCTCCAGCGTTCCGTAGAAAGCGCTGTTGGTAACGGTTACGTTACCGGGACGCTTATCGGAATCGGATACCTTCAGACCAACCTGAGCGATGTATCCTGCGATGGGAGTATTACCCCATGTTTCAACAGCATCGGTCTTTACATAAGCGGTAACAAGAGAGTTGTCGATGGTCATGGTGCCGTATACGTTACCAAACATGCCGGCAACGTTTAAGCCGACTCCGTAAACAGAGCCTGCAACAACAACGTTGTCAACAGCTACGGTTGCAGCAGAGGTGCTTGCAATTGCAGCGGCAAAAGTGCCCTGGGAGGTAACGTCGATGTCAATGTACAGATTGCTGAGTACTACTTCGCCACCAGCCTTGATGGTGTTGAAGAGACCTGCGGTTCTGTCTGTACCAACGACAACGGAGTCCTTGATGGTGAGGTTCTGAACACCAACTGCGAAGCCAGCAACAGGCTGGAGGTTACCGAAGATGGAAGCGGATCCTTCGGTGTTGCTAACTGCAAAGCCGGAGATAGTGTGTCCGTCACCGTCGAGCAAACCGGAGAAGGTTGCTGCATTGAGTGCAGGCCAGGTCTTGTCGGTTACGTCGATGTCAGCGGTGAGCTTGATGATGGTGTACTCGTAGGTCTCGCCGTCAGCGATAGCCTGAACACCTGCGATCAGCTCGTCAGCAGTAGCAACGTTAATCGTGGTGATGTCGGGGGTGGGTTCGGGAATCTCAATACCGTCTACAGCCTTGGGAAGAGGCAGAGCACCCTCTTCTGCAATTTCAAAATATGCGCTGAGGTCAACGGTGATTTCACCGGAGGTAAATACCAGAGACTCAAGATTCTCTACAACAAGGTTGTTGGTCAGGGAGTATGCAGTTGCACTGCCGGACTTACCAGCCCAAGGCCAATTTGCAAGATCCGTATGCGCTGCATTGTCTGCACTTGCAATGGTTCCTGTCATAGCAGAAACTGCATTGTTATAGGTTCCGCTGGAAGTGGATGCACCAATACCGATCAGAAGTCCGTTGTTGTACATCAGCTTTCCGGAAACGTTAACAGCACCGGCTACGATCACTTCTTCAATGGTAACAAAAGAGTTGTCACCACCGTTGGTGTTACCAACGATAACGCCGATCTTACCAACGTTAGCACCGCCCATAGCGATGGTACCGTAGAATGCACTTCTGTTGATGGTTACGATGCCGGCAACGTTTGCTGCCTCGGTTCCAAGGATCTTGCCGCCTGCCAATGCGATGAATCCACCGGTAGCGGTGTTACCCCATGTTTCGGAAGCGGAGCATGCAATGGTTCCGTCGAATACACAACCAGCCATGGAAACAGTGTTCACAACGTGGCCAAAGAATCCGGCTGCCTGAATACCGGTAGCGGTAATGGTTCCGCTTACGGTCGTGTTCAGAACGAGAACCTCTTCTGCTGCGGAAGTAGCAGCGATGGTAGCAACGTTCTTAGTACCGGTAACGTCGATGTCAAGAGCCAGTCCGTTGAATTCAACATTGCCGCCTGCCAGGATTGCGGTGAACAAGCCTGCGCCAACAGCAGTAGAATCTGCAACAGCCAGATCCTTCACACCAACGGTGAAATCTGCAACGGGCTGCAGGTTACCGAAGATGGCGGTGGTTGCAGTGATACCGGAAACCACGTTTCCGTTACCGTCGATCACACCGGAGAAGTTAGCTGCGGAAAGATCCGGCCAGGTCTTCTCGGACATGTCGATGTCTGCGGTAATGCTGATAGTCTTTCCTGCGAATGTTTCACCGTCAGCCAGGTCCTGTGCAAAGCCCAGCAACGCGTCAGCGTCGGAAACGGTAACCACATCTTCGGATGCTGTGTCAGCACTTGCGAAAATGGTAGCGAGGGGGGCCAGAGTCATTACGAGACTCAGAACCAAAAGAGTCGCTATGAGTTTACGCTTCATAATTTTACCTCTCTTTTTTGTTTTTGTTTTTAGCAGCCGATTTACGTAACCTGCACAGTCGATTCACGCATCGGTAAAGCTATATTCATTATACCATACAAGGAATTCTTTGTCAACTTGTTCAATGTTTGTTTATTTCACGAAAAAAAGCCTGGTAATTTGTATAATATGTTCAATTTGTTTTCTAAAATTGTATAAAAGCCTTCTGTTTGTAAAAAAACATTTGAGGTTGAAGATATTGCAAGCAAATGGGCCCCCGCGCTTTGCGGAGGCCCTTGAGAATATTACATCGGAACGGTAGAGTGCAGGCAAACGTCATCAATATAGAAAACGGATTCCTTAGCACTGGAGTGCCCTTTGAAGGAGAAGGTCAAGCGCTCTACGGTATCGTTCTTCAAAAGATCCTTGATAGATTTCTTCACTTGAGTGGTTTGCTGAGCGTCCTTCCAATACCATGCCGTAGCCGTGGTAAGATCGATCGTCACCAGTGTCCACTCCTTGGAGGGGATCTCCTCGGTGTAATAGAAGGCAGGCGCCTCATCCTTGGTATACTTGAAGGAGAGCGTAAGTTCCTGAGGCTTGGCTTGCGCGTTGTAGACCCAGAAGGAGATCTTCTTTACCGTCTTGAGGCTTGAATAGTCCTTGCGGTGCTCAATATTCAGAAACTGTCTTACGTTTGCCTCGGTATAACTGTTGCTCTCGACCTTTTTTGTGATCTTGAGGCTCTGGTTGCCGGAATGAACGATCTTCTTCTCTACCGATGCCGCGGTACCAACCTGTCCGGCAGTCACGGGATTGAAGTCGGCGGGTCTTTCAAAGTCATTGACGATGATGGCGTACAAGCCGTCACTTCCCTTTTCGGGCGTGGGGACCTTCCAGTTCGTGATGGTGCCCGTAATGATGGTTGGCTCTGTGGTGTTTGCGTCAGGCGCGTCGGGAGATTCAGCATCGTCGCATCCCGCAAAGAACGGAACGCAGCAGGTCAATGCCAGCAGGAGTGTTATGATTCTTTTTTTCATGGCATCTTATCCTTTCTCGACGTACATATTTGTGATTGCAATCTTCACCGTTTCATGAATCACAGCAGTCAGCTTCACGCTGTCGGGAGATGCAGTCTTTTTGGGGGAACTGTCACCGCAAATAAGCGCGTAGCCGTTAATCTCAACATGGTTCATGCCGGGCTTGAGCGTGATAACTAAATTCTCGTCAGCGTCAAGGTGGTATCCCTCATAAACCTTATTGTAATTACCCGTTCCCTTCTTGACGCGAACGACAAACTCCACAGTCTTGTCCGAATCGTTGTAGATGTCAAGCCACAGGGACTGGGAAATGTCATTGATGCCAAGATTCTTCACGTTGAAAATCAGATCCTGTGTTCCGATCTTCAGATCGATACGATAAGCATCCTTGCCGCAAGCGGAGTCGTTTTGAACAAACTGCGTCGTGTTACCGCCGACGTTCAGGTAGTCACCGATCTTGTCAGCGGAGATCGCTTCGTAAGATGTGCCCAGCCAGAATTCGCCCGAAACAGTCTTGGTTCCGTTGGTTGCGGAAATGGTTGCGATACTTCCCTTGGTCAGATCAATGTTGGCAACAAGCTTGCCCTCGGTACGGGTGAGCGCCGCGCCGTTCACGGTAACGGTCACACCCTCGGGTGCATCCATGGTCAACGTGATGACCGAGCTACCCTTCTCGAAATCGGATACACGAACGCCCATGGTCAAGAGATCAAGTGCCGCGGCGAGAGAGGAGCGGAGCGTATCGAAGTTGTTTTCGAGATCCTCACCGATCTGCACCAGCGTTCCCGAATAGTATCCGGTGGAGAGGAATTCCACCAAAGAGATAAACTCCTCATCGGTGTAGGTCACGTTGTTCTTCTCTGCATATTCCTTGTAGATCTCTTCCATCATGTAGAAGGCCTCGTAGTCTTCCAAGCTATCACGGAGAGACTCAAGACGAATGCTTACAACAGGGCCCTCGATGCCATAGTTTGCGCCGGGATAGAAAATGAATCCGTCGCCGTTACCTGCAGGATAACGGTTTGCCGTCTGATAGCAATCCTGAAGCGCGCTCATCTTGCCGTCCCAACCGTTCTCCATATTATAGTAGAGGTTGGTGTACCACATCTGGTGTCCTGCGATGTTGTACTGCTGGAGCATCCAGCCCATTGCGCGTGTGGTCAGAGGCGTGTCATCAATATGAAGCGTGGGGTTCGGAGAAGGCGGGTATACGCCGGTGTACATCCAAACCTCAGCGGTGTCAGTTCCGTAGACCTCATTGTAACGGTCATTCTCCGCCTCAAGCAGCTCACGTCTCTCTTCGGTATGGAACTGCCAGAGCTGAATCCACTGCGTATAGGGATACTCGAAGTTCATGAAGTCAGAATTATTGGTGGAGTTGGAATGCGCCATCGTAACGGCAGCCTGAATGACTCTCATATCCTCGAGAACCTCGCGAATGAAGTTCTCCTCAACAGATTTTCCAAGCCAAAGCGTTCCCGCCTCAAGCTCTCCGATGTACTTATCATAGAGCTCCTGCTGGATCTTCTTGAGCTGACTGGTGTTGTACTCCACTTCCTTGGGCTTTTCACGGAAGTCTGCCTCGTCTACGCAGGTAAGCCACAAACCGAGCTTCTCCATGAGGTTGATTCCCTCTTTTGCAGAGCGCTTGAGGATCATAACGAGTACATCCTCGTACAGATCGAAGTCTACCAGAGATCCGTCTGCTGCCTTCGTTTCGTCGGGCAGCTCGCCGTCCATCTTTCTATAGGGAATATTGATCCAAGTAACACGCTCGTCCTGCGTGTACTTCACAAGCGAATCAAGCCAGGTTTCCAGCTCTTTCTGCGAGGGATCAAATCTGTGGCCGAGACCCGTGGGAAGAGACTGAGACTGGAGACGGTAATTCAAAAGCGTCTCTGTGTAGAGCTCCTCCATCTCGAGCGTCCAAGCCAGTTCTCCTCTTGCCAGCGCATCGTCATAAACTGCAAAGCAGCTCTTCTGGTGCGTCGCGGAAGGAAGAACGTAATCCCAAACGGTTACCTCTACGGGAAACTCTCTGGTCTCGCCATTGATGGTCAGGGCAAACTTACCGGTGTAAACGCCTGCCGCCTGATCTGCGGAAATGTTTACGTTGAACCAGATTCCCTGATTGAGGCCCTTGCGAACCTGCGTCTCGCCATACTCAATGGCTACGTCAAGAGGCAGAAGCGCGTCGGGATAAGCTCCCTTTTCGGCACCGGAAAGGATGTCCTTGATCTCGGAGACAATGATGTATTTTTCATTGTAGACTGTAAAGCAATCCTTGGAGAGGGTGTTCTCGCCGCTCGTAAGGTCGCGCAGCTCGACGTCATAGCTCAGGATATCGGTTTTTGCATTCAGAATCACCTGCGCGTTTTCGTACTCGTTGCGGAAGCCTTTGAAACTGAGCTTCTGCGTGCCGGACGCATACTCCTGCGACTGCAGAACCTTTACCGTCGAAGGAGCCGTACACATCGTCGCGCATACGAACTCCACGGGTGCTTCTTCGGTGTTGTCATTCTCGGGATCTTTTTGATCATCCGTGCATCCCGCAAGACAGCCGAACAGCATCACGGCAAACAACACAAAACAAAGCAATCTTGTCATGAGTTTTGTTTTCATTTTTTCCTCCTGGAATAAGTTTATTTGCAACTAATTGTAACATAAAAGAGGCAAAAAGTCAATTATATCTTTACTTTCCTGTCTTTTTTTGGCGTTGTTTACAAAGAGAAGGCAAGAAGTTTGTACAATATCACGTCGGAAATTTACACAATATTCATGGCAGCATAAAAAACATTTTCCCCTTGCTTTTTTTGACGTTTTGTGCTACAATATGATAGAAATGAGGGGTGACATGATGAGAAAGTTTACAGACTGGAGTTGCGATCTTCTCCCCATGATGGGAGGGCTTGTAACGACACCCGAAGAATCTGTCAAAGCACTTCTGCTTCTCAAAGAAAAATTCGGACTGTCACGCTTCTGCATGACGCCCGAATTTAACTGTGAGAATGATTCCGTTGCTTCCTTTGTCGCAAAGAGGGAGCGCGCCTGCTCGGATCTTGCCTCGCTTTCGCCTCCCGATATCAAAATCATGCAAGGCGCGTCGATCACACTTCTCCCGAGGCTTTCGGAGGAACGAGGCCTTGAAAAGCTCTTGCTCCCGACAACGGACGAGCTCCCCGTGAGACTTCCCTTCTTTTCGATGTCAAACGAGCTCTCGGTCGAATTGAACAGACTGCTCTATCATTCCTCCCATCGCATCTGTTTTCTCTCCTTTGATTCCTATTTGAATTGCTATTCGAAGGAGGATCTTGCGCGATGGAGCAATTTGGAGAACGTCTCCTTTCAGTTCAATTACCGTGCGCTATCGTCAACCGAAGCACGTTCCCTTCTGAAGCAGTTGATCGATCGAGGCGCGACGATCCGCTTTGGAACAGAGCTGAACGCCTACGGAAAAGCGTGCTATTACGAGTTCGATCACTATCTGGAGCTTGCAAGGACCTACTTTTCCGACTATGAAACAGATCTGTTGTTCTTCCCGAAAAAACAATAAAAATAGCGTTTTTGCAAGGTTATTCCGCAGATGAATGCTTTTCGCAATACTTCATCTTGGTCGCCTGACCGCCGCGAATGTGACGTTCCTCCTTGTTTTTCAGCAGAACCTTCTGAACCTCTTCAAATAAGCCTTTGTTGACAAATCGAAGCGTTTGTGTGACGTCCTTATGTACCGTGCTTTTACTGACCCCGAACACCGCTGCGGCAGACCTGACCGTTGCTCGGTGATTGATCAAATATTCCGCAAGAACCACGCATCTGGCTCTGCCTCCCCAATCGGATACCATCATAATTTGTTTCCCCTTTCTCGAAACGAAAATAATCCGGTATCATTCTATGTTAAGCGTCAAAAAAATAGAATCCATTAAAGGAAATTTGTAATTTTATGAAAAAAGAGGAATTTGCATTTTCACAGTCAAATTTGCTTGAGGGCATGACTTCCATCTCCGCCCTGCTGAACATGTCGCCAAAGATCAACGACCGAAAGATCGTCAAGGTTCAGATTGATCAGTCAAAGCGGCGTTCCAAATCCGCAGAAATCGGCTTTTTGGTTGCAAAATCAAAGGAGTTGGGGTTTGCCTTGGAGTTTGTAACAACCGAGGAGATTGACGCGATCGCGGTCGGTTCTTCGCACGGCGGGATCGTTGCTTTTTGCAGCGACAGAAGCTACCCGACTCTGAGCGAGGATCTGATCGAGCCAAACGGCTTTTACGTTTATCTTGAAGGGATCGAGGATCCGTACAATTTCGGAAACGCGATCCGATCGCTTTATGCGGCGGGTGTAAGCGGAATCGTCATTCCGCCGCGAAATTGGATGAGCGCTTCGGCCGTCGTTGCAAAATCCTCTGCCGGCACCTCCGAGCGTCTTCCGATTTACGTCTCAGACGCAGAATCGGTCGCAGAGATTTTCCATCGGGCAGGATATCGCGTTCTCTGCGCCGGCATCAGAGACTCCGTTTCGGTGTTCGATGCGGAAGTTTCTTATCCGATTCTCTTGGTGATCGGAGGCGAAAAACGCGGTATTTCCCGCAATATTTTAGCGCAAGCCGACCAAATCTTGCGAATTGATTACGGCAGAGAATTTCGCGGTTCTCTCTCTGCGTCCTCCTCTGCCGCCGTTTTGGCGTTTGAAATCATGCGAAAAAACCTGAAGAAATAATAAGAAAAAACGACGGATACGATTCCGTCGTTTTTTTCTTGTCAGACCGTTATTTTGAACAAGCTTCCTTCAAATGAAGCTTGGAAAGGATCAGAAACATCAGCAAATATCCAACCAACCCGCTGATAACGTCACCGAGATAGTACAGAATCATGCCAAGAAGATCCGCGATTCCTCGGGGCGCTCCGTTGTCAAGGTCAAAAATGATTCTCGATCCCAATCGACCGAGCATCAAAACGATCGAGATGAGCAAAGCGCATCTGAGCACCAAATTTGAAACTTGGAATGTTCCCGAAAAATCAAAATTGATATTCTTTTCTTCCCTCTTTCGATGTAAAAGCAAATACGTGATCAGAAAAGCGATTCCCAGCAATACAAGATCGCCGAAAACGTCAACCGACACATAGTACAGGTGATAGTTCATTGAGGTCCAATCCGAATTGATCAAATTGACAAGCAAAAGACTCAAAAAATATTTCAAAAAGGAGCATCCGGCATATACCAGAGCCAGAAAACCCGTTGATTTAATTGAATAGCGCGCAACAAGATAAATCAGAAAACCAAACGCGATCCAGTAGTAAAGGTAATGCGCCGCATCCTGGACGAAGTCCCACAAAACGGGAAAAATCGTTGTTGAAATCATAATGTTGGAGGACGCAAGCACGTAAACGGGTGTGCAAATGAAAATAAAAAAACAAGTCATTGCCAGCATCAGAAGTCCGCCGTACCGCTCTATTTTTTTCTTTGTTTCAATCTCAGACTTTGTAATCTGCATAGTGGATCCCCTCTCTCTTTCTGGTTTCTAAAATCGATTTCTATCGTTATTTGTAAATTGTTTTCCTGCACTGTCATATGCTTTTATAAACAAAGTGATTGCTTTGAATTGGAACCTGCGAAAGGAATTGACATATGGAAGCACTGATGAAAAAGCGTTTTGCCGTCGACACCCCGATGGATTCTGCCGAGCTTTCTCGGCAAATTGGGGTTCTCGCTCAAAGACATCCTGAGCTCGGCATCATGGAGCTTGGGCGCAGCATTTTGGGAAAGCCGATCCCGATTCTTTCCATCGGGCATGGAAAAAGAAGCGTTCTATATGTCGGCACGCACCACGGAATGGAGTGGATCACGTCGGTGATTCTGCTCCGATTCGTTGCAGAATACTGTGATTTGCTTGATCGAAACGAAAAAGTATACAAGCAATCACTTCGTTTGTTAACCGACCAGTACACGTTTTTTGTCATCCCCATGCTCAATCCGGACGGTGTTGATTATCAGATCCACGGACTTCAAGAAGAAAATCCCTTATATGACCGCGCGCTATCCATGAACGGAGGAAGCTACGATTTTTCACATTGGCAGGCAAACGCCCGAGGCGTTGATCTGAATCACAACTACAACGCAGGATTTCAAGCCTACAAGCAGATCGAAGCGGAGGAAAAGATTCCCTGCGGAGCGCCGACGCGATATAGCGGTCAGGAGCCCGAATCCGAGCCCGAGGTGCGCGTGCTCTGCAATTTTATCCGCTTTCAAAAGGATCTGCGATTGGTTCTCACGCTCCACACGCAAGGCGAGGAGATTTTTTGCAGGCTCAGCGAGGAGGCGATTTCACGCAATTTCCTTGCACTTTCCAGGATATCTGCTCTGACAGGCTACAAAATTTCAGAAGCAGAGGGGCCTGCTGCATACGGAGGACTGACCGATTGGTGTATCCAAAAGCAGGGGCTGACCGCGCTGACGCTCGAGTGCGGAAAGGGCGTCAATCCTCTGCCGCTTACCGATCACGAGGCAATCTACCGCCGTCTGCGCGAAACGCTGTTCGTTGCTCCAACCTTGTTTTAATCAACCCTGTTGCGACGAACGCCCTTTTGGAATGCTTCAATGTTTTGCGCCATCTCGTTCATCAGACGAACTCTCGTTTCATATCCACCCCACGCCATATGAGGCGTCAGGCAGACGTTGGAGAGATGACTGATGCGATGATAGGGATGATCTGCGGGATACGGCTCGGTGGAGTAGACATCAATTCCAATGCCGCCAAGTCTTCCCTCTTCAATCGCAGTCACAAGCGCCGCCTCATCGGTTACAGCGCCGCGTGCGACGTTAATGAGAATGGCGTCGGGCTTCATCATGCGAATATATGCGTCGTTAATCAAATTTCTTGTTGAATCGTTGAGAGGTGTGTGGATCGAGATGATGTCCGATTCCCTGCAGATCTGATCCAGCGTCACACAATCCCAACCGTCAACGGGGGTACGCTTATTTACAAGCACGCGGCAGCCCATTGCCTTTGCAACAGTGCCGACCTGGCGTCCGATATTTCCAAATCCCACGATTCCCCACGTTTTACCGCAAATTTCGTGATATACGGGGGTCAGACAGTTTGGAATCCCATTCGCCGTGTAGGATCCGTTTCTCGTCATCTCACAGTATTCGGGCAGGTGTGTCATGAGGGACAACGCCATGGCAACCGTCACCTGTGCAACGCTTTGCGTGGAGTATCCAACCACGTTGGAGACCGCAATTCCATGCTCTCGGCAATAGCCTACGTCCACGTTGTCAAAGCCGGTCGCTGCGATGCAGATCAGCTTGAGAGACTTTGCGGCCTCCAGTTCAACCGCCCCCAGCCTGACCTTGTTCAGAATTGCAACGTTCGCATTCTTCAGATGCTCGCAAATTTCCTCGGCGGAAGTGGACTGATAAACGGTCAAATTTCCGTATTCTGCGAACAAGCTTAGATCAAGATCGCCCCCCAACGTGGCGGCATCCAAAACAACGACGTTCATGTAGCACTCCTTTTGATGAATTAAGGATATTATAACACAAGGCGGGAAATCTTGCAAGACGTTTTCGCAAAAACAGAGAAAAAACCGCGCATCGAAGAAACAAAAGCAAAAAAGGACTCCCGCCGCGCGGGAGTCCTTGGGGATTATATTACATCGGGACAGTCGAATGCAAGCAGATATCGTCGATGTAGAAGACGGTATCCTTGGTATAGGATGACCGACTAAAGGTAAACGACATACGTTCTACCTTCTTGGTAGCGGGAATTGCGGTATACTTGTCAAGGTCGACTACAAACTCAGTCCATTCCTTCGAAGGAATCTCCTTTTCCACACTGATATGTGTAGAAGACGCATCTTCCAACGTAATCGCAAACGTAAACGTCTGAGCCTTTGCCTGGGCATTGTATACCCAGAAGGAGATCTTCTTTACCGTCTTGAAGCTGGAATAGTCCTTGCGATGCTCAATATTCAGAGGCTGTCTGATGTTTGCATAATCGTAGCCGCCATCCTCGTTCAGATATCGGATCTTGAAGCTCTGCTTGCCGGAATGAACAACCGTCTTCTCAACCTCACCCGCAGTATTCTTCTGTCCTGCGATTACAGGGCCAATGTCTGCAGGTCTCTCAAAATCGTTGATGATGATTTGGTACAAGCCGTCGCTTCCCTTTTCGGGCGTGGGAACCTTCCAGCTCGAAATGCTACCTGTGATGATGTTGGGCTCCGTGGTTCCATCGGACGCGTCGGGAGTCTCAGCCTCGTCACATCCTACAAAAAGCGGAATGCAGCAGGTCAATGCCAGCAAGAGCGTAATGATTCTTTTTTTCATGGCATCTTATCCTTTCTCGACGTACATATTTGTGATGGCAAGCTTCTGCGTTTCATGGATCGTGATGGATAGCTTCAAGCTGTCGGGAGAGATCGGCTCCTTTTTGGGGGATCTTTCTCCACTGAGCAGCGCATATCCGCTGATCTCGACATGATTCATGCCGGGCTTGAGTGTAACCGTCATCGTTTCGTCCAGATGGTACGCCTCGTAAACTTTATTGTAATTGCCGGTTCCCTTCTTGATACGAACGGTAAATTCCAGGGTCTGCTCCGAATCGTTGTAGATGTCAAGCCACAGAGACTGAGAAATGTCGTCAATGTCAAGATCCTTCAGATTAAAGATCAAATCCTGTGTTCCAATCTTAAGATCTACGCGGTACGCATCCTTGCCGCAAACAGAATCGTTTGCAACGAACTGCGCAGTGCTTGCGCCAACGTTGAGGTATTCACCGATCTTATCTGCGGTGATCTCCTGATAAGCCGCGCCAAGCCAGAAATCGCCGGAGGCAGTCTTGGAGCCGTCGGTTGCAGAAATCGTTGCAACGCTCGTCTTGGAAAGATCAACCTTCGCTACGAGCTTTCCGTCCTGTGCGGTAAGAGCCTGACCGTTTACGGTAACCGTTACACCTGCAGGCGCGTCAATGGTCAGATTAATCACAGCGCTGTTCTTCTCAAAATCGGTTACGCGAACGCCCATCGAAAGAAGGTCAAGTGCAACCACCATTGCCTCTCGCAGGCTGCCAAAGTTATCGGTCAGGGTATCTCCGATCTGAACGATCGTGCCGGAATAGTATCCTGTGGAGATGAGGTCAACAATGGAGGCAAACTCATCGTAAGAGTAAGTAATTCCGTTCTTCTCTGCGATCTCCTTGTACATCTCTTCCATGACGTAGAAGATTTCATAGTCCTCCATGCTGTCGCGGAGAACCTCAAGACGAACGCTCGCGAGCGGGCCCTTGATTCCGTACGGCGCTCCGGGATAGAAAAGGAATCCGTCACCATTTGTAGGTGCATAACGGTTTGCCGTCTGGAAGCAGTCCTGAAGATAGCCTGTCATTTTGTTATCCCAACCGTTTTCCATCCAGTAGTAGAGGGTGGTATACCAGTATTCATGTCCGATGATGTTGTACTGCTTCATCATCCAGCCCATCGAGCGAAGAGTCAGAAGATCGTCGTCAAGGTGCATCGTCGGATAGGGAGAAACCGGAGCGGTTGCGGTGTACATCCAAACCTCTCCCGTGTCCGTGTCATAGAACTCATTGTAACGGTCAACCTCTGCCTGGATCGCATCGCGCCATTCCTCAACGTGGAATTGCCAGAGGTAGATACACTGGGTTGCGGGATACTCGTAGATCAGATTGGAATTCGTCGCGACGTTGGTATGCGCTGAGGTCGTCCAGTGCTGGATGGTTCTCATATCCTCAAGAACTTCGCGAATGAAGCCCTCTTCAACAGATTTGCCAAGCCAAAGCGTTCCCGCCTCAAGCTGTGCAATGTACTTGTCGTAAAGCTTCTGCTGGATCTCCTTGAGGGTCTTGGTCAGGTAAGCCGATACATTCGTTCTGTTATTGTAGTCAGCCTCATCAACAAGCGTGAGATACATCCCCATCTTTTCCATGAGATTGATCCCCTCTTTAGCCGAACGATTGAGAAGCCATTCAAGCGTTTTCTCGTACAGCTCGAAGTCAAGTAAGGTTCCCTTCTTGGCGATCGTTCCGTCAGGAAGCGTCCGATCCTCTTTCGTATTCTCAATTTTGTAGGGAATGTTGATCCATGTAATACGCTCGTCCTGCGTATACTTGACAACCGAATCAATCCAATCAAGCAGATCGGTCTCAGAGGGATTGAATGCGTGTCCGAGACCCGTGGGAAGAGACTGGGGCTGCAGACGGTAATTCAGGAGCATCTCCGTGTAAAGCTCCTCCATCTCCCACGTCCATGCACTCTCGGCTTTTGCAACTGCATCGTCATAAACTGCAAAGCAGCTCTTCTGGTGCGTTGCGGAAGGAACGACGTAGTCCCAAACCGTTACCTCAACAGGAAACTCTCTGGTCTCGCCGTTGATGGTCAGCGCAAACTTACCGGTGTAGACACCTGCCGCCTGATTCTCGGGGACAAACACGGTGAACCAAAGTCCCTGATTGAGTCCTTGGCGGAACTGGTTCTCGCCGTACTCAATGGCAGTATCCAAAGGCAGGAGCGCATCGGGATAGGAGCCCTTTCCGTATCCGGAGAGGAACTCAAGCTGCTCCGTGACAATGATGTATTTCTCGTTGTACACGCTAAAGCAATCCTTGGAGAGCGTGTTCTCGCCGCTCTTCAGATCGCTCAGTTCAACGTCATAGCTCAAAACGTCCGTTTTCGCAGTCATGATCACCTGAGCATTCTCATACTCGTTGCGGAAAGCCTTGAAGCTGAGCTTCTGGGTTCCGGATGCATAATCCTGCTTCTGCAGAACCTTCGTGGTGGAAGGAGCCGTGCACATCGTGGCACAGACAAACTCCACGGGCGCGTCTTCGGTGTTGCCGTTATCAGTGTCCTTAGGATCGTCCTTGCATCCCGCAAGACAACCGAACAGCATCACGGCAAAGAGCACAAAGCAAAGCAGTCTCGTCATGAGTGTTGTTTTCATTTTTTCCTCCTGAAACATAAAATATTTGCAATTCATTATATCACACTACATAAAAAATGTCAAATACATCTTGACTTTTTTATACATTTTTGGCGCAGTTGCCAAATACAGTCAAGGTAATTTGTTAAATATCACCTTCAAGATTGATCCATATTGTTTTTTTCAAGAAAAGGCTTGCCAATCAATGAAAGATGTGATATAATTCATAAGATATTATCTACACAAGGCGGTAACAAAATGATTGCAATCAACAACCTCAGTTTTCACTTTGGCGGACAGCTTTTGTTCAAGAACGTGGATCTGAAATTCACGCCCGGAAACTGCTATGGCATCATCGG
>JAZSBE010000038.1:0-14625 GCA_045602215.1 Eubacteriales bacterium
TTTTCGACCTCTGTAAAGAGAAATCTAAAAATAAATTGAAAATAATGCTCCATAACGTGAAAAGAGAATCCGCGTACACGCGGCGGCTCTCCATTCAGGGTCTTTCGCTTAATTCCTCTTGAATGGTTCCAAAAAAAATCTTTTTATCCCTCTCGTCGAGGATCGCATAGCAAACATAGTTACCAAAGGATCTGACCTCTGCTTTTTCGAGCTTTGGCGTTTCCTCGGGGATATAGGAATTATAAAATTCTCTGTTTTTGCGGAGCGATTCGGAAAGATAGGTGCGGAGAGCTGCTTCGATTGCTGCAACCTGCTCACCTTTGACGTGCCAGACGCCAAACTCATCGAGATTGCTACCGTCCGAGGAGAAACAGATCTCGTAGTCGGATATCCCGTCGGGAAGGGACACGTAGTCTGCCAGCCAGTCGCTTGGAGCGACTCTGAAGTCGGTCTCTTCCAGCTCATCGCGCGCCTCCTCGGCAAGCTCGGCGGCAGGGAGTGTGTCCAAATAGACTGAGGTTGCTTTTTTGCAGGACGTCATCGAAAAAAACGTTAGAATTACAAGAAACAAAGACAAAAAACGGCGTATTTTCATATTAAAATCCTCTTGAAATACAGAATGGGAAATACTCGTGTGGTAGGAGTATTTCCCAAAGAGTGATTCTTCATTCCGCCCCGGACAGCCTTTTGGCGTATTCGCGAAATTGCGCTAAAATTTCATCATAAGCCGACTCGGTGAGGTGAATCCCATCGGTGGTGAAGGCGGGGATCAGAAAGCCCTTTTCGTCCTTCAAATTAACAGACGTATCAAGAAAATCCGCGTTTGAAAGTGTTTGACAATGCTTTTTTAGACAGTCGTTGAGACGGTCAATTTTTTTGTTGATTTCAGAAGGCGATACGGAAAATTGCCAATCGGATTGATGGGGAAGATCGGCAACCGGATATACGGATTGAATGAGAAATCGCGTGTTTGGCGAGGCTTTTGCAAGGGCGTCTATCAGTTTTTGATATTTTCTAAGGTAATCCGCGGTGTCTTTCTCAAACTCCATGATCCCGTTAAGCCCAAAGGAGAGAACGATAAATTCCGGTTGCTCTCGACGCGCCAATTCGACGGGGGAGAGAAAACGGTCGCTTCTCGGGTCGCGGATGGGGCGGTCGGCAATGGTGGAGTCCAGTCTTGCCGTGCCCGACGGATTTGTCCAGACTCGCTCCCGTGAGACCTTGCTTCTTTGGGATAGATGCGCGGTAGTCGATTCCCCGAAAAAGGTCAGACGGTCAATAAAATCAGCGCCGAAGGAATCCTTGGGGGATTGTTCGGCGCTGACGGTGATCGTTCCTCCAAGAAGGAGGACAGTCGCAAAAATCATGCATAATATTCTTTTCATAAGCCGCTTTTCTCGCGGTGTCGGTCTTATTCCTCCCTGAAGCTGTGAAAACGCTTCACGGTCAAATGGCAGATTGCAAAAACGATCCAATACACGATGCTCTCCAAAAGGAGCAAAAGCAGTGCGCTTTGAAGTGTTTTTTGCGCATTTGAGGGGAACCAAAGGAACAAAAGGAACGCCGCGGCAAGAATGAGATAGTGCAACAGTACACGGATCCCTCCCGAGAGCTTGTCGCTCTTCCGAATGAATTCTGCGCCCGACAGAGAGAAGGCGAAGGGGAAGAGCATCAGGACGTTGGGAACGCTGAGCACAGATCCCGCAACCTGTCCGTTGATGATGACGTTGATGATCAGGAGTATCAGTGAAAAAACAGAATAGTAAATGCAAGCCCCTACGAGCAGACGCTTGATCACGACGGAAGTTTTCATAAATGACCCTTTCGTGTTGCAAAAATAGTGTATACTATCTCATATCATACTATACATTTCGTTTTTTTTCAAGTGCTTTTCCGAAAAAACTTTTCTTTTGGCGTCGCTTTGTGGGGCAAGCAGGCAAAAAATGAATATTTGCTCGTATATATTCATTTTCATACTTGACTTTTTCAAAAAATAATGTATAATATATAATTATAGTATGGGATCGCGCGCAAGGATCCCACCAAGAGAAAGGAATGTTTTCGATTCTATGGCATCTATGACGAGACGTGAAGCAAGAGAAGAGGTATTTTATCTGTTGTTCGAAAGCGAATTTCAGCGGGACAAGACCCCTGCCGAGATTTTTGAATTGGCAGAGCAGGCAAGAGATCTGTCCGAACGGGCAAGCGCCAAGCAGGCAGCGTATATTCAACGCGCATATTTTGGCGTGTGCGAGAAAAAGGAATCCTTGGATGAGACGATCGCGAGACACTCCAACGGCTGGCGCCCCGACCGAATTGCCCCCGTTTCCAGAAGCATTCTCCGTCTTTGCATCTACGAGATGAAGGACGAGGAGGATGTTCCCGTGACGGTCGCGATCAACGAGGCGATCGAGCTTACCAAGAAGTTTGACGATCCCAAGGCAAAGAGCTTTGTCAACGGCATTCTCAACGGTGTCAAGAACGAGCTTGAGGCAGAGACAAAGGAATGAAAACCGTCGGTTACGTAGGGTTTGACACCAGTAACTATACGACGTCGGCGTCTCTTTGTGACGAGAGCGGTCGCGTGCTTGCAAACGTGCGGATCCCGCTTCCCGTCAAGGAAGGGGAGAGAGGTCTGCGGCAGAGTGACGCGGTGTTTTCCCATGTGAAGAACCTTCCGCTTGCCTGTCAGGCGCTCAAGGAATTTGCGGGTGACGTGAACGTGGCGGCGGTCGGCTGTTCGGTCAAGCCGCGACCGACCGAGGATTCTTACATGCCCTGCTTTTTGCCCGGCAAGGTCGCCGCAGAGGCGTATGCTGCTGCGCTTGGCGTGCCGCTATACACCTTCTCCCATCAGGAGGGGCATATCATGGCGGCAATGTACTCGTCGGGGGAGATGGAATCCCTCTTGACCGCTCCGTTTGGCGCCTTCCACGTTTCGGGAGGAACGACCGAGATGGTTCTGGCAACGCCGACCGAGGAGGGATTCTCGGTTGAAATGCTTGGTGAGAGCGCAGATCTTCACGCAGGACAGGCAATCGACCGCATCGGCGTGATGATGGGGCTTCGCTTTCCTTGCGGCAAGGAGCTGGAGGCGTTGGCGGCGCAGAACACCAAAAAGATCCCTTCGTCGAAGATCTCCGTGACGGATGGCGTCTGCCATTTGTCGGGGCTTGAGAACATGGCGAAAAAGCTTTGGGAGGAAACGAAGGACGCGCCCTTTGTGAGCGCGTTTGCGCTTGATTTTTGTGCGCGGACGCTGGAGAAGATGACCGCGTGGTTTGACACCGAGCATTCGGATCTCCCCATCGTTTACGGCGGTGGTGTGATGAGTAACCGCTATCTGCAAAAGGTGCTTTCCAAGAGAGCGAAAACCTACTTTGCAGAGCCGCAATTTTCTGCAGATAACGCAGCAGGAATTGCCCTGCTCACAAGACGGAAGGCAATGAAAGAAAAAGGAGAATGAACGTATGCGACAAGCGCCTACCTTGACGGTTGCCGAGTTAAATGAATATCTTCGGATGCAGATGGACGGCGATCCCGTTCTTTCCAATCTGTTCGTCAGAGGCGAGCTTTCCAACTGTAAGATGTACGCATCGGGTCATTTTTATTTTACGGTGAAGGATACGGAAAGTCAGCTTTCGGGCGTGATGTTCCGCTCCTATGCGTCGAGACTTGGGTTTATCCCCAAGGACGGCATGAAGGTGATCCTGCACGGCAGGATCTCGGTCTATCCCACCAGAGGGCAGTATCAGATCTATGCCGATGATATGGTGGCAGACGGCGCAGGCTCCTTGGCACTTCAGTTTGAGCAGCTGAAAAGGCGGCTGGAGGCAGAAGGGCTATTTGATCCTGCAAGAAAGAAGCCAATCCCAAAAATTCCAAAGCGCATCGGCTTGATCACCTCTCCCTCGGGAGCGGCGATCCACGATATTATGAACATTCTCAGCAGACGTTTTCCGTCTGTTGAAGCCGTGCTGTTTCCATCCTTGGTTCAGGGAGAGGGCGCGGCGGAGCAGATGATGGTAGGGCTATCCTTTTTCCAGATGAGCGAGAAGGTTGACGTCATCATTTTGGGACGAGGCGGGGGAAGTGCCGAGGATCTCTGGGCATTCAACGATGAAGGACTTGCAAGAGCGGTGGCGAATTGCGCCGTTCCCGTTATCTCCGCAGTCGGACACGAGAGCGACTTTACCATTTGCGATTTCGTTGCCGATCTGCGCGCGCCGACGCCTTCCGCGGCGGCGGAATTGGCGGTGCCGGACAGAAAAGAGCTTCTGTATGCACTTGAGAATCGGGCGCAAAGGCTTCACCGTCTTATGGAGGAGCGTGTGTCGAGGCAAAGAAAATCTCTGCAGCTGCTCACGTCGGGGATCCTTGCAAATCCCGCGCGTATGCTGGATTCGCAAAAAAAGTACGTGGCAGATCTCGATCGGCGATTGGGACTGGCGGGCTCGCAAGCCGTTCGCCAAAAGAGATCGGATTATGCCGAAACCTGCGCCAAGCTGGCAAGTCTGAACCCGTTGGCGGTTCTCTCAAGAGGATACGCGACCGTGCGTGTCGGTGAGAAGACGGTGACAGCGGCGGAGCAGATCGCGCAGGGGGACCGATTGAGCATCTGTTTTTCGGACGGCGAGATCACAGCCGTGGCGGAGTGAAAGAAAGGAATTTGAAGATGGTAACGAAGAAGAAAATAGATTTTGAATCCTCCATGGAGAGGCTGGAGGAGATCGTGCGTGCCCTGGAGGGCGGCGCGGAGAGCCTGGATGCCTCTTTGAAGCTATACGAGGAGGGCGTCGGGCTGGCGCGCGAATGTGCAGATCTGCTCGAAAAGGCAGAAATGCGGATGAAGATGCTTCAACTGAAGCCTGACGGCTCGATGGAAATGACGGATTTTTCTGTAACGGAGGATGAAACATGACGGAAGAGGCTTTGATGCTTGCGCTGAATCGGAATGCAACCATCGTTGAAAATGCGATGCGGGAGATCTATTCGGAGGATCCTGATATTGCATCCTTGCTTGACTCGGAGCGATACAGCCTGTTCGCAGGAGGAAAGCGAATCCGACCCGCGCTCACGCTTGAATTTTGTAAGCTGTTCGGGGGAGAGGAGTCTGCGGCGATCCCGTTCGCCTGTGCGGTGGAGATGATCCACACCTATTCTCTCATCCACGACGATCTTCCTTGCATGGATGACGACGATCTGCGCCGAGGAAAGCCGACCAATCACAAGGTGTTTGGGGAAACGATCGCGCTTTTGGCGGGGGATTCACTTCTCACGGGCGCGTTTGAGGTCGCGGCTTCCAACACCGAGGCAGGCGCGGACGTATCCGCCATCGCGGTGGCGTATCTCGCAAGCTGTGCGGGTCGCTACGGGATGATCGGCGGACAGGTGATGGATATCGAGGGAGAAAAGAGAAAGCTGACGCTTGACGAGCTTCTGAAGCTCCACTCTCTCAAGACGGGCGCGTTGATCAGCGCGGCATCGGTCATGGGCGCTCTGGCGGCAGGCGTACGTCTGGACGACAAGGCGATGAAGGACGTCATCACCTATGCCGAGAATATCGGACTTGCTTTCCAGATCGTGGACGATATTCTGGATTGCACGGGAGACGAAGCAACGCTCGGAAAACGCGTCGGAGCCGATGCGGAGCATCAAAAAAATACGTTTATGAGCTTCTATTCTTTGGAGGAAGCGCAATTCTATGCCGACCGCCTGACACAGGAGGCGATCAACGCCGTTCGGAACTATCCCGGATCGGACGCGCTCTGCGCCTTGGCGGAATGGCTGGCAAAAAGGAAAGTGTAAAAATGGATTATAATGCAGTTGATTATACCCTGAAGGGATTGTTTACGAATTATTGCTTGATGAGTGCGGTTTTCGGATGGCTGATTGCGCAGATTTTGAAGGTGTTTACGGGGATTTTCCGTATCAGAGAATTTTCCTTCCGTGCGATGATGTTCGGCACGGGCGGTATGCCCAGCTCTCACTCGGCGTCTGTCACGGCGCTTTGTACGTCGATCGCAATCCGATTCGGATTTGGATCTCCCTTGTTCGCGATCGCGGGGCTTTTGTGCATCATCGTCATGAATGACGCGACGGGCGTGCGTCGGGAGACCGGCAAGCAGTCCAAGGCGCTCAATATGATCCTGAAGGATCTTTTCACCGATTCTCCCGATAAGGATAAGCTGGATGAGAATTTCAGAGAGCTGATCGGACACACCCCCTTGCAGGTAGTGTGCGGCGCGATCACGGGAATCATCGTTGCCATTGTCATGGGCTTTATCCCAGTCTTTGGCGTTTGGGCATAAAATGCGAATTGACTTATACCTGACTGCAAAAGGGTATTCCCCCAGCCGTCAGCAGGCAAAAAGGTTGATCGAGGAGGGGGCTGTCACGATAGACGGCAGACTGATCAAAAAAACCTCCGAGACGGTTGCCGACGATGCGGAGCATGACGTATGCGTGCAGGATTCCTTGCAATACGTAGGTCGAGGCGGACTCAAGCTCGAGGGCGCGCTTGACGCCTTCGGTCTGGACGTTGCGGGAAAATCCGCGCTGGATATCGGCGCGTCCACCGGAGGATTTACTGACTGTCTCCTCCAACGGGGAGCTTTGCGCGTTTGCGCGGTGGATTCCGGCGAGGGACAGCTTGCAAAGAAGATCCGCTCTGACAACCGCGTGACCTCTATGGAAAACTGCAATGCGAGATATCTCACAGCAGAGGCGGTCGGAGGGACCGTCGATCTGATCGTGATGGACGTTTCCTTTATTTCTGCGACCTTGATTATTCCGAGATTTCCCGAGCTTTTGGGGGAGATCGGTGATGCGATCTGTCTGATCAAGCCCCAGTTTGAGGTGGGGAGATCCATGATCGGCAAGGGTGGAATCGTGCGGGATAAGGCGGCGCACCGACGCGCCATCGAGGCAGTACTGGAATCGGGAAAGGGCGTAGGTCTTTTGCCCGTCGGATTGATTCCGTCTCCCATTTTTGGAGGGGACGGCAATCGCGAGTTTTTGGTTTGGTTTACAAAGGGACGTACGGATAAAAAAGAAGTGACGGTTGAAGACATCAGACGCGTTGCGCAATGAAGGGAGAACCGATGATGAAAAAGATTGCATTGGTTACAAATTTTAATATCTACGAAAAGGCGAATGCCGCAGCGCAGGTCGCAAAGAAATTGCTCTCGGAGGACTGCGAGGTGCTCATTGCCTCCTTCAACCGAGAGAAGCTGATGCGCGTTCACAAGCACCGTGACGAGTTTCGCTATCTGCCTCTGGACGTGATGTACGACGAGGCTGACGTGGTGATCGTGCTTGGCGGTGACGGCAGTATTCTGGAGGCGGCTCGAAAGGCGTCGACAAGAGGAAAGCCCATTCTCGGGATCAATCTCGGACGGCTTGGTTATATGTCGGGAATGGAGATGAACCAGCTCGATCTTTTGCATGAGCTGTTCACGGGAAATTACACGGTAGAGCGCAGATCGATGCTGCGGGTTGAGCTTCTTTCGGACGGAGAACTGAAATCCTTCTGCTACGCCCTCAATGAAGCGGTGATTTCCAACGGCTCGATCTCCAGAATTATTGATATGGAGCTTTCGGAAAACGGAAATCCCGTGGTCAATTACCGCGCCGACGGCTTGATTATTTCCACCCCGACAGGCTCAACGGCATATTCGATGTCGGCGGGCGGATCGGTTGTTGATCCGATGGTGCCCTGCGTGTGTGTCACTCCCATTTGCCCCCATTCCTTTGGCGCAAGACCGCTGATCTTCTCGGATCGGTCAGTGCTTGAGGTCAAGAACGTATGCGTGCGGGAAAAAATGCTTTATCTGACCGTGGACGGACGAATGAATTTTGAGTTCTATCGAAATCAGGTGGTGCGGATCACCAAGGCAGATATGGAGACTCAACTCATTCGCTTTACCAGCGAGAGCTTTTATCAGAAGCTCTGCAAGAAAATGAAGGAATCCAATTTTTAAGATCATAGGATTGAGGATGCGGATATGAAGAAACATAGACAGGAAAAATTATTGGAGCTGATCTCCCGATACGAGATCGAAACACAGGATGAATTGATCGAGCGTCTGCGCGAGATTGGGTACGAGGTCACGCAGGCGACCATCTCCAGAGATATTCGGGAGCTCAAGATCGCAAAGATGACAACGGGAAAGGGGACCTATCGTTACGTGCTTCCCAAGCACGCTGATCCTTCTTCCGGCATCAAATTCAGCGCGGCGCTGATCGATTCCATCACGACGGTGGAGTTTGCGCAGAATCTTGTGGTGATTAAGACCTATCCGGGACTGGCTTCTGCGGTAGCCGCCGGAATCGACCGTATGAGCCTGGACGGGATCCTTGGATGCGTTGCGGGAGACGATACGATCATGGTGGTGACAAGAGATAACGAGTGCGCGCAGCTCTTTGCCGACCGCTTGCACGATCTTTTGAGGAATATGTGAGATGCTGCAGTCTCTTCATATTGAAAATATTGCCGTCATTCGACGCGCTGACGTTGATTTCAGAGCAGGACTTTCGGTGCTGACGGGTGAGACCGGAGCGGGAAAGTCGATGATCATCGACAGCATCAATCTGCTTTTGGGGAACCGTGTCTCCAAAGAGGTGATCCGAAGCGGAGAGAGCCGCGCTGTGGTCAGTGCTGTGTTTGACGGTCTGTCCGAGCGTGTATTGCAAACGCTGGAGGAAATGGGCTTTCCGTGCGAGGATGCGTCTCTGATGATCCAGCGCGTGGTTTCCGTTGACGGACGCTCACAGACCAAGCTGAACGGTCAGACCATTACGCAAGCGGTGCAAAAGCAGATCATTCCCATGCTTATCAGCATTCATGGGCAGATGGATAGCCACAAGCTTTTGCAGAAGTCCACTCATCTGGAGCTTCTGGACGCCTACGCGCAGTCAGACGAGGCTCTGCATGCATACCGCGAAAGCTATCATGCGCTTCAGAATGTAAAAAGAAAACTCAATTCCTATAAAGGCAACGAGGCAGAGAAGCTTCGCCGCCAGGAAATGCTTCAGTTCCAGATCTCCGACATTGATTCGTACAAGCTTCGCGTCGGGGAGGAGGAGGCTCTCATCCGTGAGCGCGATCGCCTGGCGCACATGGAAAAGATCAACCGTCAGGTGCGGCTTTCCTATAAATATCTGGCAGGCGGTGAGAAGAGTGATGCCGCCGACCTGCTTCGACGCGCGCAGAGCGCGCTTCTCTCCTTGAAGGGAATCGTGGAGGGGGTCGAGCCCTTGGTGGATCGACTTGCCGAGGCGGAGTCCGAGATCGTTGACGTGGCGGAGACCGTTTTGGGATTTGCAGACGACGATTGCGAGGATCCGACCGCACGGATCGACCGACTGGAGGGAAGGCTCGACCAAATTTCCAAGCTCAAGCGAAAATACGGAAACAGCATTGAGGAAATTCTTGCTTATCGCGAGAAAATTGCCAACGAGCTGGACGAGCTCAATCTTGATGAGGAAGGACAAGAGGCGTTGGAGCGCGAATGCGCGAGACTGCAATCCGATGCGGAAAAACAGGCAAACGTACTTCGCGAGATTCGTGAAAAAGCGTCTCTCCGCGTGGTAGAAAACGTGACCGAGGCACTTCGGTTCTTGGATATGCCCAAGGTGCGCTTTGAGGTGTCCCTCCTTCCTTGCGAGTTGAACGAGAACGGCTTTGATGACGTAGAGTTTCTCATTGCAACCAATCCCGGTGAGCCCGTTCAGCCCTTGGCAAAAATTGCGTCGGGGGGCGAGCTTTCCCGTATGATGCTCGCGCTAAGATCGGTTTTGGACGATCAGGACGGTGTTTGCACCGTGATCTTTGACGAGATTGATAGCGGTGTTTCGGGCAAGACCTCTCGAAAGATCGGTCTGAAGCTGCATGAAACGGCGAGAAACGCGCAGGTTCTGTGCGTGACGCACTCGGCGCAGATCGCTTCTTTGGCGGACGTGCATTATCTTATCACCAAGCGTGAGAGAGATGGCAGAGCCGAGACCGACGTGACCGAGCTTGATTTCGAGGAGCGTGTAGAGGAAATCGCACGGATCCTCGGTGGTATCGAGGTCACTGCGGCGCAAAGAGACGCGGCAAGAGAGATGATTCGGGAATATCGGGGGTGACGGAATGATCAAGACCAACGCTATGCGGATGCTGACGTCCGCCAAGATCCCCTTTGAGGTGCTGGAGTACGAGGTGGATGAGACCGATCTGAGCGGAATCCATATTGCCGAGCAGTTGAGCTTTCCGCCCGAGAAAATGTTCAAAACCCTCGTTGCAAGAGGGGATAAGACAGGTCCCTTGGTGTTCTGTATCCCCGTTGCACAGGAGATCAATCTCCGCGCGGCGGCAGCCATTACGGGAAACAAGAAGATCGAGATGATCCACGTCAAGGATCTTTTGGCGCTGACGGGATATATCCGAGGCGGCGTTTCGCCTATCGGAATGAAAAAGAAATTCCCCACGTATATTGACGAAAGTGCGCTCAATTTTGATCAGATCACCGTCAGCTCGGGCACCAGAGGCGCGCAGCTGCTCCTTGATCGGGAGGCGCTGATTGCGTTTGTCGGGGCAAAGACGGAAAAACTTACCGAGAAGTCCTAAAAAGATCAAAAAAGACCTTGAAAATACAAGATGAATATGATATAATACGTAGTTGTGTTAAAAAAGAATGGAGACTGACTTATGCAAACCATTAAGAAACTGATCGCCGAACAGATTATAGAGGCGGTGCTGGCAATCAACCCTGATGCCGGACTGACCGCCGCAGACGTTGTCGGCATGCTGGAATATCCCCCCGATGCAAGCATGGGGGATTTGGCGTTCCCCTGCTTCCGCTTGAGTCGGGCGCTTCGCCGCTCTCCCGTGCAGATCGCGCAGTCCCTGTGCGAGGCATTGCAAAACGGCGGTGTGATCGGCAAGATCGAGGCGGTGAACGGGTATCTCAATATTACCGTTTCCAATGCATATCTGGCATCGAACGTTGTCCCCGAAATCATTGAAAAGGGCGACCGTTACGGCGCACAGACGTTTGGAGAAGGGAAGCACGTGGTGCTGGATTATTCCTCCCCGAACGTGGCAAAGCCCTTCCACATCGGACACCTCGGAACGACCGTCATCGGACATTCGCTCCGCCGTTTGCATGAGTTTGCAGGATATAGCTGCTACGGCATCAACTATCTCGGCGACTGGGGTACCCAGTTTGGAAAGCTGATCGTTGCCTACCGCAAGTGGGGTAGTCGCGAGATGGTGGAAAAAGAGGGAATCGACAAGCTGGTTGAGCTTTACGTTCGCATCAACAACGCCATCAAGGGAGATCCCGAGAACGGAATCCCCGCAAATCAGGAGCTTGCGGACGAATCCCGTGCCGAGTTCCACAAGCTGGAGATAGGCGATGAGGAAAATCTGGAGCTTTGGCGTTGGTTCGTTCAGATCAGCCTGGCTGAATACGAAAGAACCTACCGTCAGCTTGGAATCGAATTTGATTCCTATAAGGGCGAGAGCTTCTATACCGACAAGATGCCCGCGCAGATCCAGATCCTGCGGGATAAGAATATGCTCAAGATCGATGACGGCGCGTCCATCGTGGATCTTTCCGATTATAATATGCCCCCCTGCCTGATCCTCAAGCGGGACGGCTCGACGTTGTATCCCACCCGTGATATTGCCGCGGCGGTATACAGAAAAGAGAACTATCACTTCGACAAGGCGATCTACGTCACCAGCGCGCAGCAGTGTCTCCACTTTGCACAGTGGTTCAAGGTTGTGGAGCTGATGGGATATCCTTGGCACGATGAGCTCGTACACGTTCCTTACGGAACGGTATCCCTTAACGGCGCAAAGCTGGCGACCAGAACGGGTAACGTGGTGCTTCTGAGAGATCTGTTCGATCTCGCGATTGAGAAGGTCAAGGGCATTATGCAGGAGAAGAACCCCAACCTCGAGAACGGCGAGGAGATCGCCGAGGCGGTTGGTGTTGGTGCAATCGTTTTCTATTACCTCTCCAATAACCGCATGAAGGATATCAACTTCGTCATGGAAGAGGCATTGAGCTTTGACGGAAACACCGGCCCGTACGTGCAGTATACCTACGCGCGTACCTGCTCCTTGCTCAGCCGCGCGGGTGAAGTGAAGAATGGCGAAATCGTCATTACCTGTGATGAGGAAGCGGCACTCGTCAAGACGCTTTGCCGTTTCGGTGAGCGTGTTTGTGCCGCGATCAACGATTACGAGCCCAGCTATATCACCAGATACATTCTGGATGTTGCGGCGGCGTTCAATCGCTTCTATCACAACTGTCCGATCCTTAGTGCAGAGGACGAGACGGTTCGCGCATCGCGACTGAAGATCACCGAGGCGACCAAGACTGTTCTTGGAAACGCGTTTGATTTGATTTGTATAAAAAAGACCGAAAAGGTTTGAGATAGAAAGGTAGAGTTAGGAATATGTCCGGACATAGCAAGTGGGCGAATATCAAGCACAAGAAAGAGAAAACAGACGCCGCAAAGGGTAAGATTTTTACCAAGATCGGTAAGGAGATCACCGTAGCAGTCAAGGAGGCGGGCGGAGATCCTACCTCCAACTCCAAGCTTCGCGATCTGATCCAGAAGGCAAAGGCAAATAACGTTCCCAACGATAACATCGAGCGTTGCATCAAGAAGGCAATGGGCTCGACAAGCGAATCCTACGAGGAGGTCGTTTACGAGGGATACGGTCCTGCAGGTGTTGCCGTGATCGTGACCGCGACCACCGATAACCGCAACCGTACCGCAGGAAACGTCCGCGCGTACTTCTCCAAGTATCACGGCAATATGGGTCAGACCGGCTGCGTGGGATACCTCTTTTCCGACGTTGGTGAGATCGTGATCTCCAACGAGGACGGAGACGTTGACGAGGACAAACTGATGGAGATTGCTCTGGAGGCAGGTGCATCCGACTTCAAGGCAGACGGTGAGGTGTTCATCGTGACAACCGAGCCCGATGACGTTTACAGCATTCAGGAAGACCTCAAGAACGCAGGATACGAGATCTTGTCTGCAGAGAAGACCAAGCAGGCGTCCACCGGCGTGACCCTGTCGAGCGAGGACGACATCAAGTTCATGAATCTTCTCATCGAAAAGCTTGAGGATGACGACGACGTGATGGACGTCTACCACAACTGGGAAAACTGCGAGGACTGATTATGAAAAGAGAATTGAACAGACAGCTTTACGCGGACATGGCTGCCTTTGACGGCAAGGAGGTCACTCTTGGCGGTTGGGCAAGAAGCGTTCGCGACAGTAAGGCTTTTGGATTTATTGATTTGTATGACGGAAGCTGCTTTAAGACCGTACAGGTCGTGTTTGAGCGCGAAAAGATTGCCAACTATGACGAGATCGCAAAGCTGAATGTTGGCTCTGCCGTTGTGGTCAGAGGAACCTTCGTGCTCACCCCCGAGATGAAGCAGCCCTTTGAGATCAAGGCGATCGAGATTACGGTAGAGGGCGCGTCCTCTCCCGATTATCCTCTCCAGAAGAAGAGACACTCGGTGGAGTATCTGCGCGAGCAGGCATACCTGCGTCCCAGAACCAACCTCTTCTCGGCGGTTTTCCGTGTCAGAAGCGAGGTGGCGTACGCCATTCACTCCTTCTTCCATGACAGAGGATTCGTTTATGTTCATACCCCCCTTATCACTGGTTCTGACTGTGAGGGCGCGGGCGAGATGTTCCGCGTGACCACGCTGGATCTTCAGAATCCTCCCAAGCTCCCCGATGGAAGCATCGACTGGTCGCAGGATTTCTTTGGAAAGAGCGCAAACCTCACCGTTTCGGGTCAGCTTGAGGGCGAGACCTACGCAATGGCGTTTGGAAATATCTACACCTTCGGCCCTACCTTCCGCGCAGAGAACTCCAATACCGCGCGTCATGCGGCGGAGTTCTGGATGATCGAGCCGGAGATCGCGTTTGCGGACCTCAACGATAATATGCAGCTCGCGTGGGATATGATCCAGTATATCATTCACCACGTTCTGGATAAGTGCGCACAGGAGCTGGAGTTCTTCAACAACTTCGTGGATAAGACCCTTCTCGAGCGTCTCCATGCGCTGGCAAACAGCGACTACTGCAAGGTGACCTACACCGAGGCGGTAGAGCTTCTCAAGAAGAGTGGCGCAGACTTCAAGTATCCCGTGGAATGGGGATGCGATCTGCAGACCGAGCACGAGCGCTACCTCACTGAGCAGGTGTTTGGCAAGCCCGTATTCGTTACCGATTACCCCAAGGAGATCAAGTCCTTCTATATGCGTCTGAACGATGACGGTAAGACCGTGGCGGCAATGGATATGCTGGTGCCCGGTGTTGGCGAGATCATCGGCGGAAGCCAGAGAGAGGAGCGTCTCGACGTTCTCCTTGCCCGTATGGCAGAGTGCAACCTCAAGGAAGAGGACTACTGGTGGTACGTCAACCTCCGCAAGTACGGCGGAACCAAGCACGCAGGCTACGGCTTGGGCTTTGAGCGAATCATCATGTATCTCACGGGTGTTTCCAACATTCGTGACGTCATTCCTTACCCCCGTACCGTCGGAAACGCAGAATATTGATCCGTTTGTCGGCAAAACCGCGTCATGGCGCGCGGTTTTG